>CAZZKB010000063.1:0-5907 GCA_964654575.1 Microcaldota archaeon
GTCTTGCGTTATCTAGGTTCCCTCATTGCAGGTCTACTGATTGGCTTTTCAAGAAAACACAAACCAGCTGGTTCAAGAACATTCTCACTAATTTGTCTTGGTTGTACGATTTTCACCACTGTTACTTTCATGGGAATCTCAGACCCTCCTGATACAAGGATTGTAGCACAAATTATTAGTGGTATTGGTTTCCTTGGCTTAGGAGTAATTTGGAAGACTGATCATGGACAAACAAAAGGTCTTACTACTGCTTCAGCGGTTTGGGCAACTGCTGGTTTAGGTGTTTTGATTGGTCTTGGTCTCTGGATCGAATCAGCACTTGCTCTAGCCATGATTATGTTCATTTTAATGTCGAAAAAGAATGGTAAACACAATCGTCTAGAAAAAGTTTTAGATGGAATATCCTCAATGTTTTAATTTCTATTTCCAAATTATTTTACACATAATTTAGCCATTTTTCAAATCTTTTATCATTTCCACTTGTAATGTTTTCAAACATCTCTTTCAATTCTTTTGTAATTGGTCCGGCACCGTTAGTTATTTGTCTTTTATCAATGCTTTTTACAGGTGTTATTTCAGCAGCAGTTCCGCAAAGGAAAATCTCATCTGCTGTATAAAGATCATCTCTTAGCAGCGATTCTTCTCGAACTTGATGTCCAGCTTCAGTTGCCATTTCAATTATACTATCTCTTGTTACTCCAGCAAGAACTCCATCAGCAAGTGGTGGTGTATACAGTTTCCCTTTTTTAACTACGAATATATTTTCACTCGAAGCTTCAGAAACTCTACTCTCTTCAGAGAGCATTATCGCTTCATCATAGCCCGCATTTTTTGCCTCGAGTTTTGCCAATGCCGAATTTAAGTAATTGGCACTTGCCTTTACGTGTGGCGAAAGTATGCTTGTATTAATTCGCTTCCAACTTGAAATTTCGCACGAGAGCCCTGTCTGTGCTTTTTTACCAAAGAATTTCCCCATAAAAAACGGAACAATTGCAAATTCAAATGGTGCGTCACTTATATCCAGACCAATTCCCTTGTATCCAGCATAACAAATCGGTCTTAAGTAACACTCTCTAATTTTGTTTTTGCGGACAACTTGGGCAGTCGCTTTCTTCAATTCTTCAACACTGTAGTCTATTTCAAATCTATATGCCTTGGCCCCGCTTATCATTCTTCGATAATGGTCGTCCATTCTAAAAACTGCAGGGCCGTTTTTAGTGTTGTAGCATCTCATCCCTTCAAAAATAGCAGTTCCATAATGAAGCGCATGGGTCAAAACATGGACTTTAGCACTCTTCCAATTAACTATTTTGCCATTCATCCAGATTTTTGAAGGGGTTTTACTCATGCTCTAAAATCAGACGCATGCTTTTAATCGGTTTCGTTATCCCTCGTAATAAAAGTATTCGCCAGCATTTCTTTGTTCTGTATCAAGTGCACTTCCTGGCTTGTTAATTCTTGGTCTAAATGTCTCCCGATCTCGCCTCATTGTAATTCCAGCAACTTTCAGGAAACCATTCATGCCAGCTCGCTTATCAAGCGGTGTACTAGCATGGCCCTTTACAGAACTTTTTCCATCAAAGACTATCAATCTATTTGCAATTGCATCTACAAAAACGATGTCGTGATCGACAACAAATGCGCTTTTCTCTTTTTCAGTAATCACTTTTCTAAGTAGATCAGCAAACTCGAATCTCTGCTCAATATCTAAAAATGCTGTCGGTTCGTCAAATATGTAAATATCTGCTTCTTGCCCAAGTGCGGTGCAAAGTGCAACTCTCTGCAATTCTCCACCGGATATCTGATCCATTCTCTTTTCCATCAAAATATTGACATTCAATTTTTTCTTACATTCTTCAAAGACACTTCCCTTAACTTGAGCTTCTGCAAAATATTCTCCAACTGTCATTTCGCTTGCACTTATGTATTGTGGCTTGTATGAAATCTTTAGCGACAATTTGTCTCCCGAATCAGCCTTTTCAACTCCTGCTAGGATCTTAACAAAGAGGGATTTTCCAAGTGCGTTTTTACCAACCAAGCCGACAATCTCACCCTTTTTTATCTCCCCCGCATCAGAGCTGAATGCGAATGATCCAAAATTTTTGCTTATCTGGTTGTATTTGACCATTGCAGGAGTCTTTATCGCTTCTTCACTTCTTTTATTGAAATTAATTTCGTATTGTCTGAATCTGACATTTTCATCTTTTAAGTAACCATTCAAATATTCATTGATTCCATTTCGAACATTTTTTACGTGCGAAACGACCCCATATACATTTTCGTCACCATAAACCAAATATACATAATCGCTAAAGTAGTCTAATATTGTCAAATCATGTTCGGCAATCATTACTTTCTTCCGCTCTGAGAGGTCTTTAAGTATAACTGCAGTCTTTAGTCTTTCTTCTATATCTAGGTAGTTTGTAACTTCATCAAAATAGTATATGTCTGCATCTTTTAGGTATGAAGCAGCTATCGCAACCTTTTGCAATTCTCCACCTGAAAGCTGAGATATGTCTCGGTCTAATATCTCATCCATCCCAAATAGCGCTATTGCCTTATCGACATTTTCTCTTCCGGCAATGCTTGAAAGCAGTACTCTAACGCTTCCTTTGAATGCGTTTCTTATTTTATCAATGTGTTGTGGTTTTAGGCTAGCTCTAACGTCTGTTTTGCTGCTGCTAAAGTATCTTCTTGTTTCGAGCGGTAATTTCAGTAACATTTCATTTTCAGTCAATTCTTTTTCAAAATCTGCAAAGTTTGGCTTCACTTGCTTTGTCAAAAGCTTTATTGCAGTGGTTTTTCCGATTCCATTTTTACCTACTATAGAGACTGCACCATCAACCGGAAGTGGCAATCCATAAAGTCTAAATGCATTAATTCCGTACTGATAAATTGGCTTATCCAACTCTTCTGCAATGTTGATTATAGATATACATTGAACTGGGCATTTTTTCACACAAAGTCCGCATCCAATACAAAGCGTCTCTGAAATCACTGGAAATTGCGTTGCTTCATCAACTACTATGCACTCCTCACCCATGCGGTTTGGCGGACATACTTTTGCGCAAACGTATCCGCATTTCTCTTTTATACAAAGATCGCGATCTATCACTGCTACTCGTGTTACCATTCGAATATTTGTTAAAGTCCGATCATGTTATAAATCAATTTTCCTGCCATTTCCATCTAGCCTGCCTATCTGCCAAAGATTTAAATTACTTAATTGAAATTGTATCTCAAGTATACAAGCCTATTCTACAGGTGAAACTATGGAAGAACAAGAAATGGATGAATCTATGGATGATCAGAGCGAGGAACCAGTGAAAAAGATGGATGGTAACATCGTCTTTGTCGGTAAAAAAGGAACTATGGGCTATGTCTTAGCAGTCGTAACTCAATTCAACAATGGTGCTCCTGATGTCTGTGTCAAGGCTCGAGGTAAATTAATTTCAAAAGCAGTCGATGTTGTTGAAATTGTCCGACACCGCTTTATGCCAAATTCCATCGTTCGAGATATCAAGATCTCTACCGAAGAACTAACTTCAGAAGATGGCTCAAAGAACAAGGTTTCTGCAATCGAATTAATGATTCAGAAATAGTTCTCTGGTGTTATTCTTGAGAGTTTTGGATGGCAAGGGGATCGTCCTTGCACTTTTTTTTGGTTTTTTACTTTATTATTTTGGTGGGTCTAGTTATTTGTTTCTCATGTTACTATTCTTTGTTCTAGCAATTGCAGTGACTCGTTATGGGTATGAAGAAAAACGCGAACTAGGGCTCTACGAGCATGAGCGTGGGTGGGAAAATGTTTTTGCAAACGGATTGCTCCCAGCAGCTCTTGCTATCCTATCTGCTTCTACTGGTCCATATGCATTTATCTGTTCTATTTCTGCTATTACTGCAGACAAATTTGGTTCTGAAGTTGGAGTTCTAGAAACTCAAGATCCAACTTCTATAATTTCATTTAAAAAAGTTAAGCCTGGCACAAGCGGTGCGATAAGTCCACTAGGTACAATCGGTTCTCTTCTTGGTTCTGCTTTAATCGCCTTTGGAGCCATGTATCTATTTCATTTTGATCCAATCTCAGCACTTAAGATAACTTTGGCTGGCTTTATCGGTTGTCTTGCCGACACTTTCTTTGGGTACTTTGAAGAGCGTGGTTTTGGGACAAAAGGCACAACGAATTTTATCTGCTCACTAGTCGGGGCGGCTATCGGATACTTTTTAATTAGGTGAGTCGTAAATAAAGGTGGTATAAATATGAAAGCATTCATTATTGCAGGTGGAGAAGGAACTAGGCTAAAGCCATATACGTACACAACTCCAAAGCCGATGTTATTCCTAGGTTGTAAGCCAATTTTACAATATACTTTTGACAATCTAAAGCGATTTGGCATCAAAGATTATGTTATTACTCTAAGATACCTGCACGAACAAATCTCGTCCTATTTTGGTGATGGTTCAAAGTTTGGTGTCAAGATAGAATACTCTGTCGAAAAAGAAGTTCGAAATACTGCTGGTTCAATCTTGCCATATAAGGGCAAAGTAAAAGATACCTTTTTTGTTTTGATGGGAGACCACTTAACTAATATCAACTTAAACGACATGCTTAAGCATCACAAAAAATCGGGTGCTATTGCAACTATTGCTCTCTACAAAGATCGAAAACATCTCGAATACGGTGTTGCTAGTGTTGAGGGAACCAAAGTAACTGGTTTTAAGGAAAAACCTGTTTTAGATAGTCTGTACAATACAGCAATCTATGTGTTTGAGCCAGAAGTATTTGACTACATAAACGAGGGCGATGACTTTGCAAAAAACGTCATCCCAAGATTGATCAAAGAAGGTAAAAAAGTCGAAGGGTTTGTCTTTGATGATGTTTGGTTTGATGTGGGGAACATTCCTGATTATGTAAAGCTTGATCACATGATGAAAGTAATCAAGCTTGCAAACGATCTAGATTCCTAATTCTCAATTTTTGTATTTATTTACTTTTTCCGTATTTCCTCAAGAATTTTCTTTGCAAATTCTACGTTGTAGTTTTTTTCTTTTGCTAATATTTGTGCTACTTCTTCTACTTCATTGTCCTTTGCTCCAACGTAAATCGCAACGCTTCTTCCATGTAATTTCATGTGGCCTTCTTGAATGCCGACTGTAGAAAGTGCAGCCATTGCTGCAAAGTTATTGGCTAGGCCAGCACATGCGATTATCATTGCTAATTCTTGAGAGCTTTTTACATTCATTATCTTAAGTGCAATTTTTCCAGTTGGGCTGCCATTTATTGCCGGACCAACGGTTGCAACTGCTAGTGGCAATTCTATTTCGCCAACCAAATCTCCATTCTTGTTTTTGTAGAATTTTGTTATCGGCTTGTATCCTTTCTTTCCGTGTGCTGCAAATGCATGCGCTCCTGCCTCGGCAGATCTCCAATCATTACCGCTTGCAATTATTACCGCACTAATCCCATTCATTATTCCTTTGTTGTGAGTTGCTGCTCTAAATTCGTCGTTTGCTGCAAATTCGTATGCGTCGAGAACTCCTTCTATGACTTCTTCTCCAACTACTTCTTTTTTCCAAACTGCTTTTGCTCTAGCCTTTCTTTTTACTGCTAAATTGCTCAATATTCTTAATCTGACATTTGCCCCGCTAACTTCTTCGAGCTTAGGTGCAACTGCTTCGAGAGTGCTGTTAATCATGTTGGCTCCTTGCGCGTCACCTACTGCGATGTCAAAATACGCAATTATCATATTTCCTCGATCTGTTTTAATCGATTTGAATTCGAGAGCTCTAAATCCACAGCCGTACTTTTCCTTTTCTTTTAATGCTGCCTTTGCGAGTTCTTCTATTTCGCTTTTTGCCTTCTGAAGTCTAGTCACCGTTTCCTTTGGTTTTTTTATTCCGACTAAT
>CAZZKB010000064.1:0-5849 GCA_964654575.1 Microcaldota archaeon
GTTCCGCGAGGATGAGCATTTGCTCCAGCACCCATTGTAGTAATAAAGTCCATATTGCCCATTAAGTCGATAAATGGACCAAGTAGTAATGGATTAAGACCACCAGAAATAATTGGACAACATTTCTTCATACCCCTCCAGTCATCATCTTTTAGGATAACTTTGTGGGCAAGATCATCTCTTATGATACCTTCGATAAATTCATTCTGATCGGGAATAGTTGCCCAAGATTGATCAAATATGTGTCCTTTTGCCCTAAAGCGTAGAATGTTGTTAGCTGAGACAATGTCCTCTTCTGGAGTTCCTGCCATCTTACCAACTCCGGCAGTTCCTGTGTGTATTCCAGAAGCCCCGGCAAGGCGAGCAAACTTGGAGAGAACTAAAACCGAAAAACCTAATGGGTTTTCAGGCCGAGTGAAAGCACCATGACCTGCACGGTGGAAATGTATGAATACATCAGGATACTTTCGTCTTAATGTCTGAACTGCCATCCAGCCCGCAGTAATTCCATCAATTAGAAATGCGTAACTGCCTTTTTCAAAGCCAGCATTGCGAATCATTTCGCATCGCTTAATCATTGTGTCATAATCTGATGCTGAAACGTTGAATGAATGCACCTTTTTCTTACCAGTCTTCTTTACTGCAGCATCCATTGCTTTCTTGACGTGATCGACCATTTTTTCATAAGGGCAGAAATCCTGATCTGCTTGTGGCTCGTCGTTTTTGACAAAGTCTCCACCACCAACCCAAAAGTCATAGCAGACTTCTGCATATTCAGCTGAAGTAAGACCCATCTTTGGCTTGACTATTGTTCCTAATATCGGCCGATCATAGACATTTAGATAAGCGCGCATATCGTCAAGAGTGTAGCTTGGGCCATCGTATTGCTCAAGGAAAGATGGTGAAAACCACACATCAAGAAGCTTAAGGGCAGAAACTTCTTTCATACCAAGAACATTACCAACAACATAAGTTAGGATGTTTTGGACGTTGCCTTTTCGATCAAAAAGCCTCCATGGATAAGCAATCCAAACGAGATTTTTTGATTCATCAATTTGATAGACTAAAGCATTCATTCTTCTTGAGAATGGAGTTTCGGTATTGACAAGAAAATTAGTTCCTGTTGATGATTCGGCTGCGACTTCGCATGCTGCTTGAAGTAAGTTCAAATCCCCTCCAGGAATAAGGTGAAATGCACAAAGCATGTATTCACCGTTTTTCGGGTTTTTTAAATCTAAATCAACATAGGCCAACTGATGAGGATTGAGAGTTTTAAGTAACTTATCTACTGCCACGATATCACCATGTTTGATAAAGAGTGTGAGATTTAAAGAACTTTTGATGGACTGAAAATCCAAACTATAAGATTAATTAAAACTAGGCGAATTAATCTGTTAACTAGAAGAACGACTTATGAGTTGATTATATGACTAAAGATGAACACTATACAATAGCATCAGATGCAATACCAAATCACTATGAATTGTATTTCAAGCCAGACTTAAAAAAATTCGAATTTTCTGCAACTGCGAAAATAAAGATGAAATCAGAAAAGACGACTAAGAAAATAAAACTCAATTCAAAAGACATTACAATTTCAAGAATAGTTGCAAAATCAAAAGGAGCAGAGCAGTCAGGAGCGTTCAAACTTATTGATAATAATGAACTTGAAGTTGAGTTTGAAAAAGGTTTGATTGGAGAATTTGAATTAGTTATTGATTATACTGGATTTCACAACGATAAATTATACGGATTTTATCGAAGTAAATACATTGAAAATAACAAAGAAGAATATATGTTAAGTACTCAGTTCGAAGCACCAAATGCAAGAGCTGCTTTTCCATGCCTTGATGAGCCATTATACAAGGCAACTTTTGACGTCTCAATTGAGACAGATGAAGACCTAGAAGCTATTTCAAACATGCCAGTTAAAGAGGTCGTCAAAAAAGGCAAGAAAAAAGTTTACGTATTTGAAAGAAGCCCGATAATGTCAACATATTTACTTTACTTAGGAGTTGGCAAATTTGAAAAGAAAAGTGGGGCTGTAGGAAAAGTCAAAATGAATGTTTATGCAACTCCAGGCAAAAGCAAATATCAGGACATGCCGCTTGAGTATGGAAAAAAGCTCTTTGCAGACTTGCAGAATTATTTCGAAATAGAATACCCACTTCCAAAAATGGATTTGATTGCAGTTCCTGATTTTGCAGCTGGAGCAATGGAAAACTGGGGGGCAATAACATTTAGAGAAACTGCTTTGCTTGGAAACGAGACCGAAACGACAGTTGGCGGAAAGCAGAGAATTGCAGAAGTTGTAGCTCACGAAATAGCCCACATGTGGTTTGGCGATTTAGTTACTATGGTGTGGTGGGATGATATGTGGCTAAACGAAAGTTTTGCTACATACATGGAATACAAATCAGTCGAGCGAGTGTTTCCGGAGTGGCGTGCGATGCAGAAATACTATCTTGATTCAGTTGCTTCGGCTTTTGTTGCTGATGGACTAAAGCACACACATCCAATTAGCGTACAAGTCAATACAGCCGGAGAGATATCCGAGCTATTTGACGCGATTGGATACAACAAGGGAGGAAGCGTTCTATTAATGCTTGAGGATTTTGTAGGAAGCAAAACATTTAGGCTCGGGCTTAAGAGCTATTTGACAAAGCATGCTTACAAAAATGCAACAAAGAAAGATCTTTGGGCGGCAATTGAAGAGCAGTGTAAAAAAGAAGGAAAAACGCTACCGGTTCTCGAAGTCATGGAAGACTGGATAAATCGAGAGGGATATCCAATAGTGAGCGTAAAGAGCACTGGAAATGGAGACTATGAACTTGAACAAATACGATTCACGATTTCTGGTACAATAGATCAAGGAGTCTGGAAAATTCCGATAAGTTACCTTGGTCAAAACGGAGAAGGTAAACTAATAATGGACAAAAAGAAAGTCATCATCAAAAATGCCGGATCGTGGATTAAGATAAATTACAAACAAGCTGGATTTTATCGAGTTAAATACGAAAAAGAGAATTTACAAAAACTTGGTCAAATGATACATGAAGGAAAATTGACTTCTCTTGATGTTTGGGGAATTGAAAACGATTTATTTGCATTAGTTAGGTGTGGAGATATAAGTGTCAGCGAATATGTCGAATTTGTAAGACAATATTGCATGGAGGCACAGTATCCGGCTAATGTAAGCATTTCGGGGCATTTAAGCTGGCTAAATTCAATTTCACATGGAAAAAAGTTTGAGGGAATTGCCAAAGGAATAAACATAGATTTTCATCAGAAGATAATCAAGAAATTAGGTTACGAAGTAAAACAAAACGAAAGCAGCATAGATACAAAGATGAGAACGATCGCATTTACCGAACTTGGACTTTGTGCAGATGCTGAAGCACTAAAGATAGCAACTAAATTGTACGAACAACTCAAATCAGGTGGAGCAGTAAACCCCAACTTAAAGAGACCAATTTACTATACAATTGCATTCAATATGCCAGATCAGCAGAAATTTGATGAATTTATGAGTAAATACAATGGAAATGGCTCGCCAGAAGAAAAAATAATCTCTCTTGCAGCTATTGGAAATATGGGCGACCAGAAGTTACTTGAAAATGCTCTTAGAGATGCGATAAGTGGGAAAGTAAGACTCCAAGATTCAATAATATTGCTTAGCAGCATTAGTGGAAACCCAAAGGGTCGAAAACTTTATCTTGAGTGGGCGATGAAAAACTGGCAGAAGTTTATGCAGATGTATGACCCTTCATCACACATGCTCAAGAACTGTGTCGGTGGGTTTGGAATGATTTGCGACAAGGAATCTTATGAGAAAGTTAAAACATTCCTAACTGACAAAAAGAATTTGCGAGATGATATTAAGCTCGAGGCACTCCAAACAATGGAGAGAATAGAGGCGAATATGAAATTGCTAGAAAAGAATGGTGGTTAGCTTGAGTATTTCCAATAAAGAACTGATTGAAAAAGCAAAAAAAGTAGCCAAGATAAAGCAATTGTCAATGTTTTGCAAAGCTGGCGAAGTCGGCTGTGCAATAATAACTATAAAAGGAAACATTTACCTTGGCAGTAGCATAGACGCCCCTAGCGGAATAGGATTTTGTGCTGAACACAGTGCAATCGCAAATATGATAGCAAATAATGAGAGTGAAATAGAAAGGATAGTTGCGATATGTGAAGATGGTACAATACTACCACCTTGCGGAAGATGCAGAGAATTTGTCTATTTAATTAATTACAAAAATTTAGAAACAGAGATTATATTGAGTGAAAAACATAATAAAAAGCTCAAAGAACTGCTACCAGAGCGATGGCAGGAGCAATTCAAAAGCTAATCACAAACATCGATATTAACACGACTAGCAGTCAGAGTTAAACGGAATGTCGAGTCATTGCCGATCTTTACCAACCTAGAATCTCCATCTCTTAGAGTTGTCTCAAAACCAACTTCACCAGACCTAATTTCTAAGCGGGTTTTATCTTCGTGCGAGATGCCGATTTGCCCAACCCAAATTGCGCCACCACCTAAATCGAACATCAGGCCATAGTCTGAACTAGATGAAGATATGTGCCTTGGGTTAGAGCAATCAAGAGAATAGATAAACGTATCTTGACCAGAGCAAGGAATTGGTATATATAGTCTTGCCGCAGTTCCAGAAATATTAGAAGACGAACTAGTTGAAACAGAAAATGAAAACGTCAAATCTCCAATAGGCGTCGATACACCAAAGGTATTACTGCTTATAGATGGCCTTGCAACTGATAGCGGAATTAAACCAGATGAATCTGGCCTAGAATAAAAGAAGTTTAAATGCGCAAACGAATATCTAGAGTTATCCAATACTACATCGTGAAAGTCAAAAGAATACGAACCAAAAGAAGGGGTGTATTCGATTCGATCTGGAGGTTCTTGAGATGGAGCAAAAGTTGTAGATATGATGTTACCGCAAACGATTGATGGTCTTTGCGGACTTTGAATAGATGAACTAACTGATGCTGAGCACCCTTCAAGAAGAAGTAAAGCAGATGCAAAGGAAAAGGCTCTAATTGTTGAATTTTGCTTAGGTACAACTAGTTTCATAGTAGAATAATATGATTAGAAAGACTTAAAACACAAATGTATAGAAAAAATAACAAAAAGAATAAAAATTAGTGGATTTTTCCTAATACAAACATTAAGATCAATCCGATAACAATTGTGATTCCGATAACTGCAAATATATTGTCAGTTATTGCCCGTAGCACCTTGAATACGACAGTAAGTAGGATTGTCATAACAACTGCAACTACAAGCGAGAGGATTAGGATTAACCCGCCAGTAATTCCAGCTAGACCACTAAAGATGCCGCCTAAAAGAGGAATTGCCCCAAGGATATTTATGAGCGATGGAATCGGATTTAGTATCAAATACATACCTAAGAGGAATGATATGAAACCCAATACCTTCAAGACAAGAATCCAAGAATTCTGCTCGGCTGCAATTAAGGCTTTTGTAGATTCAAAATCTTTTGATGAGACAACAAATGGCTCACCCTTTGACATGACACCCTTCGTTGCGTTTCCAGCAGCAAGGAAATTGCCATCAGTCAATTCAAGATAACTTATCTTTTCTCGATATGTAGTTCCGCCTTTTTGTAGAGAGTTTTCCTTATTTTGTATGTCACCATAATATTTGGTTTTTTCGTTTGGTGTTATCGAGTTTTGACCGATTTTAAATGACGGAGTACTTAGATTCTCATCGTCCTTCTGCCATTCTTTTACATTAGCATTCCAACATTTTTCACAAACAGTTTTTTCTACATCCCGACCATTTTCAGTTACGATAACCTTAC
>CAZZKB010000065.1:0-5822 GCA_964654575.1 Microcaldota archaeon
TCTAACTCGGCCAGCTCTCTCATAAATTGTAGAAAGGTCAGTGTACATGTAACCTGGGTATCCTCTTCGGCCTGGCACTTCCTGTCTAGCAGAAGATATTTCACGCAATGCTTCGCAGTAGTTAGTCATGTCTGTGATCAAAACTAATACGTGCATTCCCTGCTCATATGCTAAGTATTCAGCAGTTGTCAATGCAAGTCTTGGTGTGATTATACGTTCAACTGATGGGTCATCAGCTAAATTCAAAAACAACACTGCGTTTTCAAGAGCCCCTGTCTTTTCAAAATCACGCATGAAGAATGATGCTTCTTCGTGAGTAATTCCGATACCTGCAAATACGACTGCAAACTTTTCACCAGTTCCTCGAACCTTTGCCTGTCTTGCGATCTGAACTGACAATTGGTTGTGTGGCAAACCTGCTCCAGAGAAAATCGGAAGCTTCTGGCCTCGAACAAGAGTGTTCATACCATCGATTGTCGAAATTCCTGTCTGGATAAATTCGTTTGGAAGTTCACGTGAATATGGGTTGATTGGAAGACCAGTAATGTCGATCTTTTCTTTTGGAACTATTCTTGGTCCCTTGTCTCTTGGTTCACCAAGACCGTTAAACACACGTCCAAGCATGTCTGTACTTAAACCAAGTTTCATTGTTTCGCCAAGGAAACTTACTGTTGTTTGAGTACTGATTCCAGCAGTTGGACCAAAGACCTGGACAACTGCTACTTCTTTACTAATATCAAGGACCTGCCCCTTTCTTCGCTCACCACTTGGGAGCATAATTTCAACTATTTCGTTGTAACTAACTCCACTAACTCCAGAGACGACAACCAGCGGACCTGCGATTTCATTGATTGTTTTGTATTCTTTCATAATCATTCACCTTATTTCATCTTCAAAGATTCAAAGCCTGCTTCGATTTCCTTCTGCAAGTTTTCAAATTCCTTGACTTCTTTCAATTCCTTCATTCTTCCGATTGTTCCTCGAACTGGAAGATCAGAAATTCTCTTTAATTGAGTTCCAACATCAATTGCGTTGTTGGTTAATTCTCCAAACAACATGATTGTTTTAAGCATTGCATACTGTTTCTTCAAGCTACATCGAGCATCTAAGTCGCTGTATGCATTTTGCTGCAAGTAGTCTTCTCTAAGCATTTTTGTTACCATCAAAATTGCCTGCTCTTTTTCAGGCAATGCATCTGGACCAACCAACTGCACAACTTCCTGCAATTCTGCTTCTTTCTGCAAGAGTGCCATTGCATCTCTGCTTAATTTCAAAAAGTCAGCTGAAATGTTTTCAGAGAACCATTCATTTAGTCCATCTGAATAAAGAGTGTAACTCTTTAGCCAATTGATTGCTGGGAAGTGCCTTCGGTAAGCAAGTGAAGCATCAAGGGCTAAGAACACTTTTGTAACACGCAATGTGTTTTGTGAAACCGGTTCAGATATATCACCACCTGGTGGTGAAACTGCTCCAATGATCGTAACACTGCCGTATCTTTCCTGCTCTTGGCTGCTAATACATCTAACTCGGCCAGCTCGCTCATAAAATTCGGCTAGCCTTCTTGCTAAGTATGCTGGGTATCCTTCTTCACCAGGCATTTCTTCAAGTCGACCTCCGATTTCACGCATTGCCTCAGCCCAACGAGAAGTTGAGTCTGCCATCAATGCTACATCGTAGCCCATGTCTCTGAAATATTCTGCAATCGTAACTCCTGTGTACACACTTGCTTCACGTGCTGCTACTGGCATGTTTGATGTGTTTGCTATCAAAACAGTTCTCTGCATCAATGGTTTTCCTGAATTTGGATCGATTAAGTGCGGGAGTTCAGTTAAAACATCAGTCATTTCGTTTCCTCGCTCACCACATCCAATGTATACGACAATTTGGGTGTCTGAGTATTTTGCAAACGATTGCTGAGTAACTGTCTTACCAGAACCGAAAGGACCTGGAATACAAGCAGTTCCTCCCTTTGCAATTGGGAAGAATGTGTCGATAACTCTCTGTCCTGTAATAAGTGGTATATTTGGTGGGAACTTTTCGCCTACTGGTCTAGCCTTTCGCACAAACCATCTCTGCATCATTGTAACTGGGTACGTTTTTCCTTCAAAACTGATCTTTGCCACTTCGTCTTCAACTGTGTATTGACCAGACTGAATCGCTTCTACCTTTCCTTCGTATTTTGAAAGTATTCTGTGTTCGATCAGTTCTGTTTCTTGTACTGTTCCGAGGATATCTCCGACTTTTACTTTGTCTCCCTTCTTTACTTTTGCTTTGAATTCCCACTTTTTAGATCGATCAAGTGCTGGGGCCTCAATTCCTCGAGTAATAAACACTCCCTTTGCCTGCTTTTCGATAACTTGGAGTGGTCGCTGAATTCCGTCGTAAATGCTTGTAAGAATTCCTGGACCAAGTTCAACTGATAATGGCTCGTTTGTAGAAACTACTGGCTCATCTGGTCTAACTCCAGAAGTGTCTTCATAAACCTGAATAACTGCGGTTGTTCCAACTATCTTAATTATTTCTCCTAAAAGTTTTTCCTTTCCTACTTTGACTACGTCGTAAAGCCTGCCTCCTGGCAAATAGGCCTCGACAACCGGACCACTAATTCTTTGAATATAACCTTCCGCTGATTCTTGTTTTTTGCTGACTGCCATTTCAAATCTCCTCGTTAATATAATTTTTTGATCATGATTTTTTTGTTTTTCTTTCATACGTTTGTTATTTTTTACCTAAATCAAAACCTAATGCTCTTTTTATCAGGTTTCTTATCTCATCGCCTGCTTGGCTACTTCCGCTGTAGTCTGGCATTGGTATGATGACTGGATAGGCTACAGAATCTATCTTTTTCTTTGTCTTCCAATCTAATTTTTCTATTAGCCTTTCGTTAGCGATTATTATTCCGTAGGTTGGGTCAGACATTGCTTTCTCAAGTTGTGATTGAAATTCTGATTCTTCTGCCTGAACTAAATTGTTAAGTCCGGCTAGTCCAAATCCCATGACTAGTGGGGCGTCTCCAATAACGATTATCTTTGCCTTAGTCATACGACCACCAATATTTCACGCACTTTTTCTTGAGCCATTCCAAATTCTTTGGCCTTTGCAATCTTGCGTAGATTGTTCACTTCTTCCTGCTTTAATAGCAAGAAACCGAGTATTACTCCTATACAAAGAACTCCTCTGCTAAATGTTGCAACCTTTCTTCTTGCAAGTACTTTTTCCATTGCAATTTCTAGACTGCCTAGATCAGCTGTTTCTGATACTTCCAGCGTTGGCATCATATTTTTTATTATCTTGATTGATGAGCTAAGATCTTTTGCATCTACTATTTTGTTTATATCTCCTTCACTCAAATTGCCGCCTTTGATAAGACTGGCCATGACTTCTTTTTTTGTTGCCTGTTTCTTGCGTTTTTTAATTCGCTCTATTATCAAAATATTCTTTGCGTCTAATTCTAGTGAAAGGATTTGTCGTATTTGAGAAATCTCCTTTGATTTGACTTTTTTCAATTCCGAATCGACTATGTTGTATGATTGAGTATCAACTTCATTTTCCATTTTAAAAAAGCTGTCTGTACTTTTCATTGCAGATTCAAAAACTTCTTTTGCTAGGCTGCTAAGAACAAGTTGTCCAAGAGACGATTTTTTAAATTCCTTTAATAAATCAGAGTCTGGTGTTTTCATCAATCTGACAAAGTCGTCTTCGCCAAGTCCTCCAACTTCGAATAGATTTGCCTTAATATTTTCGTATTTCTCATTATTCCTTCTTGCCTGCATTATTGTTTTTAAATTCGTCAAATCCCATCTTAACAACAGCGCTTTTAGTGCTGGCAAATCTCCTTTTGGAGAAAATTTCATTATCTTTTTTACTGTTGTTGAGAAATTCCGTGATGCTGCAAGTTCTACTAAAGATGAACCTCTTCTACCAGTTCCTATTGACTGGTTTAGTTCTGCTTTGTAGTTGCTTCTCTGAAGAAGCTCGATCATCGAATCGACAGTGCTGGCTTTTATCAATTCGCTAAGTGTCGCTTCACTTAACAACACTCCCTTCATGCCTCTTATTCTGGCATTAGAGTATCCATATGTTAGTGATCTATCTTCTATTCTTGGTATATTTGGTATATACGCTGTCACTTGCCGCACTATCTTGTCGATCATCATTTATCACCAAAAAGTTTATTGTATATCGAGCTTCTTAGGTCATCCCGTCTCATTTCTATGATGCTCTCAAGAGAATAATTAATCCTCACTTTTCCGTCGTGGCTTTCAGCAATCACTCCGCCTAGTCCTTCCAAGTCTGTGACAACGCTGACACCTTTTGACTTTGGAACTATGTCTTTGTCAGAGGCAACTATGTGAAGTGTTACTGCTCCATTTAGTTGAGAAATTGCCTTTTCAGCTGCTCGTTTAATGAATTGCTTGTACTCAGCACTTCTACGCATACTATCGAGGGAAGTAAAAACATCATTAATGCAATTCTTGACTGCATCTTCCTTTGCTTCTGCAATGATCCGCTTTGACTCAAGTCTTGCCCAAGCAGTTCGTTCGTTTTTCTGCTCGGTTACCTGCCTCTCTGCATCTTCCTTTGCTTTGGCTTTTAGTGCTGCGCTTTCAGCCCGTTCTGTTTCTAGAATTTTTCGGGCTTCTGCGCTAGCAACTAATTCTATTTTTTGAGCCTCGGCATTAGCTTGAGAGAGAAGCGAATCCTTTAGCTTCTCTATACTCATTTTTGCACCTGTTTTGATTTTTTTATATCTTTCCTACTATGAAGAACGCTATAACGAAACCAAGCAATGCAATCAATTCTGGCAATGCAAGATATAGAAGCATTTTTCCTTCTAATTCTGGTCTTTCTGCTGCTGCACCCATTGCTGCTGCACCAATGCTACCCTGAGACCATGCTGCTGCAAGTGCTCCGATTCCCATTGCGAGTCCTGCTGCAATTGCTGTTGCACCCTTTGCATCCAAAATCTGTCCTGCTGTACCTAAATCTGCCATTTTTATTTCACCTCAATCGTTATTCTTTATCTCGCCTTCTGTTTGAGAATGGCGTGAATGTTTTCCCTCCACCATGGAAGAATTTTGATCTGAATTCTACTATGTTAAGTCTGCCTCCTTGTACTAACGCTTCAAACATTGCAAGAATGCAATTGGCTGCATGAAGCATCAAAAACACTGGGATTGTAACTATTAGCATAACTCCTTGTTCTGGAGATGGCTTTATGTATGTGTTAATTATCTCGGCAAGGATGACTCCAACTACTCCGATAACTCCAATTCTAACGTATGAAAGTATGTTGCCAATAAACCCGGGCAATTCAACAATTCCCATCATTCCTTCTGTCATTGCTATTGCGATAACACCGATACCTGCAAATGCGGCTCCTATTCCGCTATATAATTGCGGTTCTACAAAAGCAAATATCTCTGGATATATGTCCTTTATTTGGGATAAAAATATCGCTACGATTCCTATCTCCAAGACTAGCCAGCTGATTTTTGCCATCGCGTGTCTTTTATTGTGATTCCATTCATTTACTGCACCTACAACAAATGCACATGCTAGGTGCAAAAATGCTACAAACAATGTTGCTAGTAGTAATTCTGGCAATCCTTCCATTCTGTGGAATCCAGTATAGATAGGTTCGTGTAAAATCTCGAGTCCTGTCCACTTTGTAACAAATTCCGCTAGATGGAAATGGCTCATGCCTCCCCACTCGTCAAAAATACCTCCGAATATCAATGTTGGAATTCCACACATTAACCAGATTTTTCCCACACTGCTCATCATCTCGCTATTTTTGAATTTCTTTATTATATATAGTT
>CAZZKB010000066.1:0-2059 GCA_964654575.1 Microcaldota archaeon
AGTATTTCGTCATCTGTTAATACAAAGCTTGTTGGTGGTATTATTGCCGAAAAACTTTCTCCAGAGCAATTTCAAAGAGTCTTCCAAGATTCAGTTCAAATTGCAAATGATATCGACTTGGCTAATTCTCTAGGTATTTCATTTGCGTCTCTTCCTTCTCCATTTGATGTATCTATTGCAGATCATCTTTCAAAAGTCAATTCCGATGATCTAAAAAAATATCTATCAAATGAATTTGGTTTCTTTATTTCACAAGGATGTAAATTTGTCTGCGATTTTTGCGCAGCACAAAAACGTCAGCCCGAGCGCTATCGTTCGATCGATGCAATTTCTGCTGATGCTTCTGCTTTTTCAAAGTATGCCAGAACTTTTGGAATTTCAAAGCTTCGTCTTTATCTCTCATCTCTAGATCTTTTTCAGTCTCCAGATTCTCTCTCACAAGTTTTGGAAATATTTGCTAGAAATTCAAGAGATACTTGCATAGAATACGAACTACGTGGTCTTTGTCGAGTCGATACATTTTTGCGTGCGATTGATCATTCTCCTAGTCTTAGACAACTCTCGGCGTCTGCCGGACTTAAGACCATTGGATTTGGTGTCGATGGCAGTTCTGAAGAAATATGGCGCTCGCAACATAAGGGACGAGTAAGTCTTAGTGATACTGATCGGGCATTAGATATTTGTCATGAAATCGGAATCACTCCAGAAATACTTATGGTCATGGGCTTTGAGCAGGATACTCCAAGAACTCTTGCAAGAAACTATCTTTACACAATATCTCGTGCGATAACTCATGGTGCAGTGTCTAGGCCTTACTTAGCAAAACCATTTGTGCCTGGCAATGCAGGTTGGAGTGATCCAAAATACGCAGCAGCAATTGAACTTTTATTAGAAAATCCCGAGCTGTTTGCGAATTTGGATTTTGCAACTTTAGGTTCATCACTAACTCACCCAGACCCAATCAAGAGAATTGCTTCTAACCTTGCTTATTTGGCAATAACGCTAAGTCTCGAACCATTTGGAAGAAATGCTACTTATCCTCTTTTGCCACACTTAGGTGTTCCATTCTTAGATAAATTAGTTGATGCAATTAATCGATGGGTTCCTTTTGATAAATAAATGAAAAGTTAGTTTGTCGGGTATTCTCTTTCTCCACTCTTCGGTTTGCCCATTAGTTCCAACCCTTCATTTGCCATTTCCATCTCTCCAGGAGTTTCTGGTTCGCGCTTTGGCTTTGCAGTTTTTTCTTCTGGCTTTGGAGCTGCTGGAGTTGTTGGTTCTATTCCTGCATCTTCGGTTAACATGCGATTTGAAAATGCGCTTCTTGTTAATCTAGATTGTCTTCTTCCAGGATTTTCTCTTCTATTTGCAAACATTAATTTATCGCCTCATCAAATATTTAGTTGTCGTAACTGTTTTAATTGTATGTTACAGTCCATTTGGTTATTAAATCTAATTTGTCTATCTAAACCATGTCTGATTCAATGCCAAAATCAGAAGCAGAATGGAAAAAAAAATTAAGTCCAGAACAATATCGAATCTTAAGAGAAAAAGGAACTGAAATGCCATTTACTGGAAAGCTTCTCAAGAATAAAGATAAAGGAGACTACACATGCTCCGCATGCGGTGCAGTTTTGTTTAAATCCGATACAAAGTTCGATTCAGGAACTGGTTGGCCAAGCTTTGATCAGGCTTTGCCAGGTGCAATTGAATACATTGATGATAATAGTCATTTTATGAAAAGAACTGAAGTAGTTTGTGCTAAGTGCAAAGGGCATTTAGGTCATGTCTTTGATGATGGGCCAACAAGTACTGGAAAGCGGTATTGTATTAATTCAGTTTGCTTAGGATTTAAGAAAAAGGATTAGTTCTACTGATTATTGAAAATTATATTGTAATGCAGGGGCAGAGATTTGAACTCTGGAAAGGACTAACCTACCAGCCCCTCAAGCTGGCGCATTTGACCGCTCTGCCACCCCTGCATCGGAGTAGGATTGGTTAAATTAAAACAAAAGAGAAATTACTCTTTCTTTTTCTTAGATTTCTTCTCGCCAAGAGC
>CAZZKB010000066.1:2159-5820 GCA_964654575.1 Microcaldota archaeon
TAAAACAAAAGAGAAATTACTCTTTCTTTTTCTTAGATTTCTTCTCGCCAAGAGCTTCTTCCAATTCGTCCAAATGACTTTCGATAACTCCACATGCGCGATCCAAAACATCCTTTGGTTTCATCTGATGGAAGCTTTCAAGAACGAATTTGAATTTTTCGTCTTTCTGACTGTATGCAAGAAGACCTGCTTGGAATTTAGCGTGCTTATTAGTTGTGTTAAGCACTGCCTTTCCTTCTAATCTAAGTCTTTGGTTTTGACCAAGAGTGACAACGATAATTTTATCCAGCGCCATTGAAATTTCTTTATCCGAACTTTTCAATTCACCTGAATAAACTGTCTTTGGTCCCTCTGCGTCAAGTGTAAATACTACTTCTGTTCCAGCTGGTGTGTTTTTTGGAGTCATTACTGGCATAAGGCCTATTCTGTGAGCAATGTATTCATCCCAAACTGGGCTCGAATTGTCATAAAATGTTACTGACTCGATAGCCATTACTGGGACTCTCGAAATGCAATATCTTCTCATTGCATTTGCGAAAGTGGTATCTATACCTTCGACTACGAATTCAACCCGATTTTCGTGTTGTTTGTCAAGAGCAAGCTTCATACTCTTCTTCCTCGTCTTCCGCCCTTTCTTCTCATCGAATCAGTTGGAAGTGGTGTAACATCTTCGATTCTTCCGATTCGAATTCCGGTTCTTGCGATTGTTCTGACAACTGCCTGAGCACCTTGACCTGGAGTTTTCATTCCATTTCCTCCTGGGGCTCGAATTCGAACATGAACCATTGTTACTCCCTTTTCTTTAAGAGTTCCCACGACTTTGTTTGCTGCCTGCATTGCTGCATATGGCTTTCCTTCTTCTCTGTGGGATTTAACCATCATTCCACCGCTAGCCCAAGCAAGAGTTTCAGCTCCGCTTGCATCTGTTGCGGTGATTATTGTGTCGTTCTTAGATGAATATACGTGCAACACTGCAATCCTGTGCTTCTTTGGTGCTGCTTTTGGTACAACTGGTGCTGCTGGAGCAACTGCGACTTCTTCCTTTTTTACTTCAACTTTCTCTTCTTTCTTTTCCATTGAATATCACCGTTTATGAAGTTGCTGGTTTGTCTGTATTTGCGGCTGCTGGTGCCGGAGCAGGTTTCTGCTCTGGAGTCTTGACACTTATGTCAATTTGTCTTGCGTATGCAACATCGTCTTGAGTTGTAATTATGTGGTTTGGTCTGCTGACTCTTCTGCCATTTACACTTATATAACCATGAGTTATAAGTTGTCGTGCCTGGGCCATTGTTCTTGCCATTCCCTTTCTTAGGACCATGGTTTGTAATCTTCGCTCAAGTATATCTTTTACTTCAAGCGAAAGAACATCATCAATAACTGATGTGTCTTTTAGGATTCCAAGTTTGACTAATTTTGTAAGGATCTTCTTTGCATCTTCTCTTCGTTCTTCTTCAGAAATAGAAAGAAGTCGTCTTGCTTCACGTCTGTATTTCTTAAGTTCTGCTGTTGCCATCCACAACTCTCGCATGTTCTTAAGACCATACGTTTCAACTAATCCTCGCTCTTCTTCAATTCTGTCCATTTCCCAAAGTTTCTTTGGTCTTTCCGATTTATTTCTTAGTCTTCTTGGATCTCCCATGTGAACACCTTACTTTACTTCTTTTCAGCTGGTTTCTTTTCTGCAGCTTTTGCTGCTGGTGCTGCTGCACCTGCTGCTGGAGCAGCTGCTGCGCCTGGTTTAGCTGCTGCCGCAGCACCGCCTTGTGCTGCTACGATGGTCTTTCTAAGAACACCGACTGCCATACCAGTTCTTCCTGTGTTTCTTGTTCTCTGACCTCTTACCTTTGCACCATAGGTGTGTCGGTAACCTCTCCAGCTGTACATTTTCTTGTCTCGCTCAACATCTTGAGTGTTTTCGAAAATGAGGTCGTTCATAATCACGTGTCGATCTTTTCCGCTGTTAAAGTCTCCACGTCTATTAAGTAAGAATGGCATTACCTTGTGGTTTTGCAAGTTTTGAAGTATCTTATCTATATCCTCGATCTGAGCATCGCTCAATTCACCAACTCTCATTGTTGGTTCAAGTGACAATCCTGCTTGCAATGCTCTTGCTGCAGAAATTGCTAATGTGTGTCCGATACCTCGAACTCTACTTAATGCTCTCTGAAGTTGGACTTCACCTTTGATATCTTTTCCTGCAATACGAATAATCCCTCTGAAATTCTCCTTCTCTGCAACTGCTGGTTTTGCTGCTGCAACTGGCTTTTTTGCCGGAGCTTTCTTTGGTGCTTCCTTTTCCTTTACTTCTTTAACTTGTTCTTTTTCTTTCTTTGCCATAATCATCAAATCCTCTATACTCTTGTGACTGCCTCAACTTCTATCTCGCTAACGTTATTTATTTTTCTTAAGCTCTCTTCCAACTTGTCCATGCCGCCGTCTGAATCGGATAGAAGGAAGTTAACTTTTAGTATCTTGATGCCAAAGCCGATGTCTTCTTCCCAAAGTTTATTGATCTTTGCAACTGTTTCGACATCTTTCTTTGCTTGCTCCATCTTTGATGGATCGTCTAGGTAAATCTTTACTTGAGCCGCAACATCGAATTCCTTGGCCATTATTTTCACCGTTTTTATGGGCCTACGAA
This sequence comes from Microcaldota archaeon, assembly GCA_964654575.1. Classification (GTDB taxonomy): domain Archaea; phylum Micrarchaeota; class Micrarchaeia; order Anstonellales; family Bilamarchaeaceae; genus Bilamarchaeum. The sequence continues at coordinate 4,801 of CAZZKB010000066.1, forward strand.
ACCATCTGGGGTTTCGTATTTGTTTCGGTTTTCCCGACAATAGTGGCACCTAACTACTTTGAAGTCTGAGTTTGGAGAAGGGAATTCAGCAAAATCCTTTGTGTTCCTTCCGCAGCTTACGCATCGTTTCAACATATCACCTATATAAACATTTTTACGTCAGTAAATATAACCAAAAGTTACTGTTTTACCGAAAAGTAATCTATTCTATTATATTCGTAGTAATAGAAAGACAGGAAATTAATTTGAAGCTATATATATTTAAAGATACTCTTTCGATTTTTCTGCTGTTTTTCCCTTGTTTTATTGCGTTTGTCTTTATATTCTCTAAATCTGAAACTTAAAAGGTTGGTTTTTAATACTAATCTGCCTTAGATACAAACTAAGTTAGCCCCGATAGTCTAACCTGGATAGGACGCGACCCTGCGACCAAACTTTTAGGAAAAGTTTGATCAAAACTTACTTTTCATTTAATTTGGCAGAGAGGTTGCGGTCCGCGTTCAAAGGCTTTTTGACATATGTTTAACTTATGGCAAAAACCCTGGAAAAAGCCCGAAGGTAATACTTATCAAATAGAAAACGCTGTTTTGATAATTCGTGCTTTTTACAGTTAAATCTGAAAATCGCGGTCGGGGCGATTTTTTTTTAAAATCAACTTTTTCTAATTCTGATCGTGTCTTCTACTCATTTATAATCTGATCAACACTATTATCTAAGATCCAAGCAAAATTAGTTACTCTCTTCAAAACTAGTTGATACAATTCAATAAAAATTTAAATAAAAATTTAAAAAAATTAGAAATTGCAGCTACTTCTTGGCTCTGATTTCTCTTCTCTTTGGTCTCATGTATGATGAGCCGCACTTTCTGCATTTTTCTACGTTCTTACTGTTTCTGCTCTTGCATTTTCTGCAAATTATTATTTGAGCTAGTCTAGCATCTGCTTCTGGAAATTTACCCATTGATTAACACCTAATTAGTTTGAATATTCATATTTATTAGCCGCCAACTTTATAAAGTTG
>CAZZKB010000067.1:0-3572 GCA_964654575.1 Microcaldota archaeon
AAAATCCTGGGCTGTCATATAATCGGTCCAGAGGCAGCAACTCTCATTCACGAAGTTTTGGTTTCGATGAAAGCTGGCAAATGTCATGTTAAAGATATACTTGATACCGTGCATATTCATCCATCATTAAATGAAGTTGTTCAACGTGCTGCTAGCGAGATATAAATAAAAAGTAATATTCTCCCACCTGCCTGACTTGAACAAGCAACCTTCCGGTTTCTACTGGGTTATCCAGTATTGTGCTTCTAAAAAGAAGCAAATTCAAAACTACAGCGGGACGCTCTACCATTGAGCTAAGGTGGGTAAAGCACAATAAAGATGAGGAGAAGTACTTATAAACGTTATTGGATGGTTAGACTTACATGGACATAAAATCTATATTAAGAAATTCAAAAACAATCGCAGTTGTCGGTCTGTCAGATAAAGTTGATCGACCTAGTTTTGATGTCGCCACCTATTTGATGCAACATGGCTACACTATAATTCCAGTAAATCCAATGATAAAGGAGTGGTGTGGAATCAAATCATATTCTTCTCTTCTAGAAATACCAAAAGAAATCAAAGTCGACATTGTAGATATATTCAGAAAAAGTGAGGATGTTCCACCTATTGTCGATGAAGCGATAAAGATTGGTGCAAAGACAGTTTGGATGCAGTTGGGTGTAGTTAATGAATCTACCGCATTAAAGGCTAAATCATCTGGTCTTAATGTCGTAATGGACAAATGCATTAAGATCGAGCATTCTATGCTTTGATTTTTACAAATATTAGACAATTGTCTAACACACAAGACCAGTATTTATAAATAAAACTCGATATCATAAATTTATGTTTAATTTTGGTACGTTTAGCTCTGCTAAGGGAGCTACAGTTTATCGTGATGTCAATCTTGGTTCGGATAGATTAGATCGATTAAGATCTATTAGAGGTGCTTACAAGTTGCCTTCTGACGCAGTTTTATCTGATGGCGGCGTCGGCGTGGTCATAAGAGATAAGCTTAGTCCATGCGTTGTACCATTCGGAACAATATTCGATTCATTTGGTGGATTGCTTTTACCTAATCAGCCTAGCAAAGTTTATCTAGCAGCCGCAGCAAGAACTCTTGATTTGACTAAAAATCAAGTCCAATTCACTGTTTCTGGTGGCGGCGTGTTTGATTTTGGTCGTGATCATCCTCCAGAAGTCAGTACTAGAGTTGCACAATCTTTAGTTGCAACTCTTGAACTAGGTGTCTTGGCATCAGCTTTAACTCATGGTCTTTTCGATAAACGAACCCCACTTCCACAAAAAGCCGAAGATGCACTTTTTGAAATTCTAAATCAGGCAGAGCGAGTTCGTGTGGATCGACCTACGTTCATCTCGCATTAATTTTTTTACTGCGGAAATAACCCTTCCTTTTCTTTTTATATTTAAAAAACTCTTTTCTAATAATGAGAAGCGGGACAATCGATCTTCCATTACACTATGGCAAATGCCCAAGATGGCTTTTTGATCGGATGAAAAAGCTTTCCGGTTTAATGTGCAGTCTTATTATTCAAGAATACGGAAGTGACGAACTTCTTAATCGCCTTTCCGATCCATTATTTTTCTGTGCATTTAGTTGTACGATTGGTTTTGATTGGCACTCTAGTGGTACGACAACTACGACCTGCGGGGCGATAAAGGCAGCTTTGGCAGATTCGGAAATTATCTCTGTTTGTGGTGGCAAGGGTCAAGCATCTGCATCGACTGGGATTGAGATTATGCAGGCTGGTGAAAAGTTTTCATTTTCAGATTCCAAAATAAAGTCACTCAAGCGTGCAAGCAACCTAATAATTCGAGTAGATCAGAATTGTATTCAAGCTGGCTACGTTATGTATCACCATTCATTTTTTGTTGATGAAAAAGGCAATTGGGCTATCGTTCAACAAGGACTAAACCCTCAAAACAAATATGCTAGAAGATATCATTGGCTTAATAGTGACGTCTTTACAGAGTCTCCAGATCAAAAAATTGCAGGGCAAAAGCACCAAGAAGTTCTTAATCTGGTAAGCAAAGAATCAGAAGAAGTTCGAAAGATCTCCTTAGATATCATAAATGACAACCCCGCACGTCTTAGAAAGTATTTTGATGGGCAGACTACACTCTTTGATGAAGAGCAATACTCAATACTTCCTCGTCACCATGAAATCCGAGAATGTAATTTGACTAAAAAAGACTGGGACTATTTGCAGAAAGCATACGAACTCCAGCCAAGAAAATATGAAGATCTTATCTGTCTAGAGGGACTATCTGCAAGAAAGCTGCGTGCCCTAGCTCTAGTTTCGAAAATTATCTACGGCAAAAAGCTTGATTGGAAAGACCCAGTAAAATACTCATTTGCTCATGGTGGAAAAGACGGGACTCCATTTCCAATCGATCTAAATTCATACCAGAACACGATCTCTTTCTTAAGAGAAGTTATGTATCAGACCGAAGGTATTTCCGGAAGTGAAAAAGAGCGGGCACTTAAGTCATTGGCTTCTTTTTAAGTCGCTTCTGGTAAGTTGCCCGTTACCACTAATTCTTTAACTCTTGAACTATTCTAGCTACGACTTCACTAGTTTTAGCGCTTCCCCCAACATCTTTAGTTTTAATTCCATACTCATATGTCGAGTTAATCGCATTTTCGAGTTTTTCTGCTTCCTTTTCATATCCAAGATACTCAAGCATCATAGTCGTTGCTCGCAGCATTCCAGTCGGATTAACTACATCTTGGCCAGCGTATTTTGGAGCCGAGCCATGAACTGGCTCAAAGAGGGCATATTTTTCTCCAATATTTGCTGATGGAGCAACACCTAATCCTCCAATAAGAGCAGAAGCTTCATCTGAAAGAATGTCACCAAACAAATTGGTCGTTACGATCACTTCAAAATCCGTTGGTGATTTTATCAATCTCATCGCTACTGAATCGACAAGTGCATCATCAGTTGCTATCTCCGGATAATTTGCAGCAACTCCTTTTCCAACTTCTAAAAATAATCCATCGCTCTTTCGCAGTACGTTTGCCTTATGTACTATTGTCACTTTCTTAAATTTGTTTTTTCTTGCCTGCTCAAATGCGAATTTTACAATCCGCTCACTACCTTTTCTAGTTATGACTCGCAATGAAGTCGCGCGGTCGGCACTTGCTTCCTCAATTCCGCTATACATTCCTTCAGTATTCTCGCGAACAATGACAAAGTTCAATTTTGGAAATGGTAAATCTACATTTGGCAGAGAAACAAAAGGTCGTAAATTAGCATACAAATCAAGTGCTTTTCGTAAGCCAATAATCGCACTCTTATAATTCTCTATGTTTGGCGGAGTGGTAACTGCACAAAAAAGTATCGCATCGCATTCTTTTGCTTTTTTTATTGTCTCATCAGGAAGAGCAGTCCCATGTTTTTTATACGTTTCATATCCTGCTTCGCCCTCGACCCACTCGACACTCACTAGCGAATCAACAACTCTGCGAGCGTGATTCATTAATTCTGGGCCAACTCCGTCTCCATTGATGAACATAACTTTCTTTTTAGTAGTCATTTTGCCCCCTCCAATTCTTCGAGTTTGTG
>CAZZKB010000067.1:3672-5815 GCA_964654575.1 Microcaldota archaeon
GTTTCTCTTGATGAGCCGCAGCCAAAATTTCTTCCGCCTACGATAAAGTCTCCTGTTTTGACCTGCTTTGCATATTCTGGTCTGTGTTCAATAAAAGCAATTTTTCCTAATTCCTCTGCTTTGTCTGTCATGTTATATCTTCCAGGAGTTATCAAATCAGTATTTATCGAATCTCCGAATTTCCAAACTCTAGTCATGTTAATCCCTCCTCTGATACTTTCTTGGATCTGCTAGTTTTCCAGCTATCGCGCTAGCTACTGCTGTTGCAGGAGATGCTAAGTATATTTGAGCCTTTGGCGATCCCATTCTTCCGGTAAAATTACGGTTGCTTGTGCTAACACAAACATCATTATCATCTAGTACTCCCATATGTCGTCCTAGGCAGGCTCCGCAGCCAGGTGAAGTTACTATTGCTCCAGCCCTCATAAATTCCTCGATATATCCTGCTTTTAGTGCCTGCTCATAGACTTGCTTACTTGCCGGAGTCACGAATATCTTTATCCCATCTGCTATTTTTCTTCCTTTGATTATTTTGTATGCCACTTCCAAATCTTCGATTCTGCAATTGGTACAAGATCCGAGGAAAACTTGAGTAATTTCAGTTCCCTCGACTTCTGTTACTGGAACGTCTTTATCGATATCTGGTGGTTTGGCTACTGTCGGTTCTATCTTCGAAATATCATATGTTCGAACTTCTGAAAATTGCGCATCGCTATCAGATATTAAAAATTCAAAAGTTTCCTCCCTTCCTTGTGCTTTTAGGTATCTTGCAGTCTGCTCATCAGCAGGAACAATTCCGGTTTTTGATCCCATCTCTGCGCACATATTACAGAGGGTTAATCTTGCCGGAACATTCATTCTTGCTAATGCTTCTCCGCCAAATTCTATAACTTTGTAATTTGCCCCTTCGGCTGAAAGATCCTTAGCGATGGACAGTATTACATCTTTTGTATAAACTCCAAAATCCAAGTTACCTTCCAAATTAATTTTTATTGTTTCTGGAACTTTTATCCATGCCTTTCCAGTTGCCATAGCAACTGCAGCATCAGTTGATCCAAAGCCGGCACAAAATGCTCCTAGTCCACCTCCAGTTGGGGTGTGGCTGTCAGCTCCAAGTAGGAAAGTATTTGGCTTTAGAAATCTCTCGGCCATTATTTGATGGCAAACGCCATCTGTGTAAATCTTTATTCCCTGCTCAGTAGCGAACTTTCTGATTTTAGTATGAAGTTGGGCTGCCGCAACACTTGGTGCTGGGTATGCATGATCAAAGAAAATGTGAATTTTATCAGGATTGAATACCTTTTTTCCAATCTCATAAAAGGGGTCTATTGCCCAGGCACAAGTAGTGTCGTGCGCCAATACATTATCTACTTCTACGACTGCCAGATCTCCAGCATATAATTTTCTTGAAGATTTAGATGATAATATTTTTTCTGCCAATGTCTGCCCGCTCATGTTTCATCCCTCATTTTTGATCATGTTGACTTAGCACCAAATATGTGCTGGTTTCAGTAACTCCATCACAAGCTCGTATCAATTCGAGCGTGGTGTTAATTTGTTTTATCGAGTGTGACTTAACTAAGACTAGTAAATCATATGCTCCTGTCAATTCCCATACTTTATTTACTCCTGAAATTGGCATTATGCTTTCTATTATTTGCGCGGTTTTTACTTTTTCTTCTGTTACGACTCCGATAAATACGCTAACTTCGTTTTCCATATGTGTCAACCTCAAAATCATAATTCAAACTCAAATATGTCTCCTTTTTTCTCCTTTAGTCTTGCAACTGCCTTCTCAATCTGAATGTCACTTAGCCCGAGTTTTAACTCACTAGATAAGTACTTCAAAACATTTCGTCCAGAATATTCTCCAACTACAAATCTTCTCTTCTGACCTACGATCTCAGGAGCAAATGCTTCGTACGCTTTGCCGTCTGATTTAAGGACTGCTCCTAAGTGTGTACCCCCTTTATGTCTAAAGACACTCTCGCCAACAACTGGGCTAAAAGCATCGCAATGTAATCCAGTATAATCTCCAAAAAGTTTGGATATGTGTTGTAATCTCGAAACGTCTAGGTCAGTTCGCTGCCCATAAAGAACTCTCAATGCCATTGCTACTTCAGCCAATTTTGGTATTCCTGCT
>CAZZKB010000068.1:0-5753 GCA_964654575.1 Microcaldota archaeon
AATCACATCTTGGTGGGACTATGGTCACTGGATTAACTACTTTGGTCGACGTGGAGCTGTTTTGAGAAACGATCAGGCATCACAAGAGATGATTGGTGCAGTTGCTGATGGTTATCTCTCATCAACGCCAGCTGAACTTAAGCAATATATGCTTAATCATAGCAGCGAGTATGCACTTTTCGATGCAGAACTTTTGGTCGGTTCAAACGACTTTGGTGCTAAGTATGGTGCATTGAACTATCTTGCATGTGCTTACAACAATCAAACAGATGTAAGTCAAGCTCCATCATCTTCGCTTTGCGAAGCAGATCATTTATGGGAGCGCATTTTCGTAACTTCGACTCCATGTACCATTTCAAACATATCTGGCAAGAGCGGTGTTACTGCATATACGATAAGTATCGGGTCGATCTACTCGCCTTTCTATCCACCTGAATGTACTGCCGACCAGATTGCAGCTCATCCAGAATATTCTAGATATTGTTCGGTAATCGTTCCAACTGCACGATACTGTATTGGAAATGTTACTCTTGCAGATGGTAAGAGTATGTATGGTTCATACTATCTAAATGAAACATATCCAAATGGGGACTTAAAACTAAACAAAGCATTCTTACAAATGCCTTATGTGATTAGGAACACTGCGACTTTTGGTGATGCATATTCATTCTTGATGCTCTACACCAAAGATCCATTGTGGCTTGAAAATGGTCAAGTTGTAGATGGCTACTCGGATCGAAAGGGCAAGTTCTATGACTCGCCACTTTACCAGGGTCTTTTCCTAGGGCAACTTGATGGCTTTAAGTTAGTATATTCTTCTCCAAATGGCGGTGCAGTTAAGATATACCAGACAAATAAGTAGGTGTTTGATTCATGTATAGTGAAAAAATATCTGCGCAATTAAAGGCAAAAAAAATTGCAGTTGGGGATCGAATTGCGGTCAGCTCTGAGAAGGGCGATTTTGTCGGTCTTCTAATGCCACGGCCATATTATGGTGAGCCAGATATTTTAGTAATAAAACTCGATAGTGGCTATAACATCGGTCTTAAGCCAAACTCAATTGGTTTAGTCGAACACTCAGACAATCAAAAATCAAAAGCCAAGCATGTAAAAGAAGACGATCCATCAGGAAGCGTTGCAATTCTTGGTTGCGGTGGAACAATTGCCTCTAAAATCGAGTATAAAACAGGTGCGGCTTCGCCATCTATTTCGCCAGATGAACTTCGTGCCTCATTTCCAGATCTTTCACAATATAAGGTCCATTCAAAGAGTATATTCTCCCTTTTTTCAGAAGATTTCAATCAAGAGCATTGGAAGATTATTGCAAATGAAGCAGCTAGTGCAATTAAAGATGGCTCAAAGGGTGTCGTGCTAATGCATGGTACTGATACTATGTCTTACACCGCAGCTGCGCTTAGTTTCATGCTTCAGAACTTGCCTGCTCCAGTAATTCTAGTAGGTTCACAGCGAAGTTCAGATCGACCATCAAGCGAAAACGAGATGAATTTAATCAATGCGGTCACTGCTGCAAATGCTGATTTTGGAGAAGTTGCAGTATGCATGCATGGGACATCAAACGATGATTATTGTCTTATCCACAGAGGTAATCGTGTCAGGAAGATGCACACCTCACGGCGTGATGCATTCAAGTCTATTAATTGTCGGCCATTGTTTAAGAGCGACTATAAGAAAGGAGTATTCGAAACTCTTGAACCTGCTAGACCAAAGTCAGCTGCTTCAGAGTTTGTCCTAAATGACAAGATAAATTCAAATGTTGCATTGATTTATGCTCACCCTGGGATTAAGCGAGAATTTATCTCTAAGCTAAGCGATTATGATGGTGTTGTCTTTGCTGGTCTTGGCTTAGGGCATTTATCAATGAATCCATTTGATGATTCAAAAGTTATCGGTGTTGCAAAGGAAATTAAGGAACTTTCTGAATCAGGAATCTCTCTTGCAATGGCGCCTCAGGCTATTTATGGTCGGGTTTGCATGCGAGTTTACACAACTGGTCGCATGCTCATCGAGTCTGGCGTGATTGGCGATGGGGCAGATTGGACTCCAGAGGCAGCATATGCAAAGCTATGTTGGGTCTTGGGTCAGACTAAAGATCAGAAGAAAGTAGGGGAAATGATGATGACTAACATTGCTGGCGAAATAAGTGATCGCTCGCAAGTTTTAGAAAACTTCGAGGTGTCAGAATGAAAATCGGTATTGAAATACACCAGCGACTCGACACTAACAAACTATTCTGTGATTGTCCCTGCTCAATTGATGAAAACGAGCAGCCAAAAGCTACAATTAGAAGAAAGCTTCACCCTGTTCTAAGCGAACTAGGCGAAGTTGATGCAGCTTCAAAGAGCGAACATTCAAAAGGCAAAGAATTCGAATATCAAATATTCTCAAATAACTGTCTAATTGAGACTGATGAGGAGCCACCTAAAAAGATGAATCAAGAGGCTCTCCAAGTTGCTCTAGGTGTTGCACTTTCTCTTAATGCGACGATCTTAGACGAAATTCACGTAATGAGAAAAATGGTTATTGATGGCAGCAATACCTCTGGCTTCCAGAGAACTGCCATAATTGCAGTAAATGGTCATGTTGAAAGTTCAAAGGGCACAATAAAAATTCACACAATCGCAATTGAAGAGGAGAGTGCTGGAATTGTTTCTAGTAACGATACCTCTGCAACATACCGACTTGATCGGCTTGGTGTCCCATTAATCGAGATTACAACTTCGCCTGATATTAAAGATGGTGCTCATCTGCGAGAAGTAGCTGAGAAAATAGGGCTTATTTTACGAACTAACTCAAAAGTTGCTCGTGGGTTAGGTACAATACGGCAGGATTTGAACGTCTCAACTGAAGGCGGCTCAAGAGTCGAAATCAAAGGTGCTCAAGATCTTAAGATGCTTGGCGAACTCGTTGAAGGCGAGGCAAAGCGACAAGAGCATCTTTTGTCTATATTATATACACTTAGAGAAAAGAAGGTTCTTCCAATAAAAGAACATTTTGTTGATTTGACAAATTCTCTTTCTTCAACTTCTGCTTCTCTGATTAAGAAAGGCATTGATTCGGGGTCAATTGTTTTAGCTCAGAAAATGCCTCATCACAAAGGCTTAATCGGTCGTGAAATACAAAATGGCAAGCGCTATGGTACAGAATTGAGTGATTATGCAAAGCTTGCTGGCGTTAAAGGTCTCATTCATTCAGATGAGGATTTATCCAAATATGGTCTTAATCAGTCTGAAATAGATTCTATAAGAAAAGCACTTCACCTAGAAGACGTCGATGCGTTTATTATGGTTGTAGCACCAGAAAAGCAGGCAAATTCTGCTCTTTCAAATGCACTAGTGCGTGCAAATCTGGATTTTGTTCCCGGTGAAACTCGACGTGCTAATCAAGATGGCACAACTACTTTCATGCGGCCAATTCCAGGCAAGGCAAGAATGTATCCAGAGACTGATATTCCGCCAGTTGTGGTTGGCTCTGATTTGCTTTCATCAATTTCAAAGGGCGAGAGTCTTGATGAGAAGAGATCTAGGCTTGAAAAATTGCTCAATAAAGACATGGCAGCAACAATGCTCAAATCTCGTAATTTACACTTATTCGAAAGGCTTGTTTCACTAGGGGTTGAGCCTACTTTAGCAGCTAATACTCTAGAAAACACTCTTGTTTCACTGCGGCGTGAAGGTATCGAGTTTACTGATTTAGAAAAGACTCTACTTGAGCTGTTTGGTGAATATCAAAAAGGGTTGTTTGTCAAAGCTGCAATTCCTGATGTTCTTAAATACATGGCAAAAGGAGCTAGAGTAGATGCTGTTCTAAAGGTCTACCGGCTTGGCAAAATAACTGGTGCTGCTCTTGAGAAACTAGTTGCTGAGAATCAGTGCAATATGCAGTTGATTATGCAGAAATATCGATTGCAAGTAGATTCGAAGGAAGTGTCGGATTTAGTCAATAAAATGAAATGCGACAACCCTGCTTACCGGTAAATTGCTGGTATATCCATTTCTATTGATTAGTTAGTCTTTTTGTTTAAAAGTGGTAGTTATATAAACATCAACTGCGTAGTATATATATGGGTTCTCCATTGTTAGCTGATCCAAGAAGAGTCTCTAGAATGACCTTTATGGCTAGCACTGCTGACCGTAATCTTCGCTTAATTTCCAAGTTATCTGCATCTGTTGAAGGATGTATTAGTGAAGACATTCGTCGCTCTACTGTCTTTGGTGTTCCTGGAAGCGATGGAAGGCTTGAGAGGGGCTTTGTATCAACGGCTGAGATTATCGTAATATCAAAAGATTCTGATTCTTTATCCGATGCAGTTAGGGCTCTTGAGGGTATTGGTTATGGTCCTCAACATGTAGAGCCTAAACATTTGATACACCACAAAATGAGCAATTTTCATAATCGCCCAGATGCAGTTTATCCTCAGCGCCTTTATGACTGCACGGTTATTGCAGGCAACTTGGTCTATTTATCGAGGCTTTAGATGCTTTGGTTATTGAATGGAAGGAAATTGCACGTATTAAAGAGCGAATGAAAAAAGCCAAATGCGATTACAAGAATGCATTAAGTGGCAGACAGGTGTGGAAAGGTTCACCAGTCACTAATTTCGATCTGGATAAGGGAGTGGCATATTACTTTGATGATGCTACATCAGGAGCAAACGTGAGATCATTTAAGCATGGTCCTCTGCGCTTTGTGCAATTCGCGATTGCAAATTCTGTTATTTCAATCGGTCGTGCAAAGCCTGTTTCAGAGGCAGTTAATCTTTTGCAGAATATGCCAACTCCTACCGATAAAAGATTAGAGTATCTAGCAGATAGAAAATTACTATCACTTAGTCCAGTTGAAATTGCAGATGTTATTGACATCTATGCATATTTCTTAGCTTCATATCATGACAGCGAAGAAAAATACAGGTCAGGTCAAACCGTAACTCATTTCGATCGAGTCGAAGTTAGCGAGCGACTTAAGGCTCTCTCAAAGTTACTTGAAGGCAATTTGGTGGTGCTTTAATGACTAGGCAATCGAGGCTACATACTTATGTTGCGGGAACTAAAGAGCGCAATTTACTTATCCTAGATGAATTGCGGGCAAAAATACTCGACGAAGCACATTTGCCTGATTCTCGCGGGGTCTGCATCTTAGTTACTGGCAGCGATGGTCGTTTGGAAAAAGGATTTTGGTCAAAGCCAGAGCCAATAATTGTTCATTCAGGAGTTCCAGAAACAGCGGCTAAATTATCGTCTGCGCTGTTATCTATCAGATCGCAAGCTCCAGAGTTAGTTGCAGATTTTGATTTTGAACTTAAAGACTTATCCTCTGACGAAGTATTTTGCTATGCTTACAATCAGAAAGGACGCTCTTACCCTCAGAGAATTTGGGATTCTAAGTCTGTGTTTGGCGATAAAGACGTTCTTAATGCATCTAAAGATCGGGTGGTTAGGGAACTTAGAAGCCGTCAATGGGCTAAAATAAAAGACGATCTATCATCTATAAGAAAGAATCACAAACGTGCTATGGAGTCTGGTAGACAAGTTTGGAAGGGCACTGCTGTTGTTAACTACGATTTTGATTCTGGTATATCCTACTTTTTCAATTTTGAAAATGCTCAGGCTAGGTCATTTAAGCACGGTCCGCTACGCTTTGTACAATCTTGGCTAGTTGCTACTTTAGCTGCTTCCATAAGAGAAGGTACTGAGGCAGAAGCCTGCAAATTAATAGCAGATCTTCCAACTCCAACT
>CAZZKB010000069.1:0-3644 GCA_964654575.1 Microcaldota archaeon
CCTCTGAAGTAGACGTAAAGGAATTGATCGTAAATAAGTAGCATCAGCCTTTAGAGATTTCTAAATATTCTTTTGCTAAAGAGACTGCAATTTCACTTGATTTTGCTTCAGCAAATACACGAACATAGTTCTCAGTGCCACAAGCTCGAACGATTACCCAAGAATCATCAAAATCGATCCGCACGCCATCAATTGTAGTGCATTTAAGTCCATTCTTCTTTGCGTAGTTTAGAACATTTGTTACAATCTTCTTCTTTTCGTCAGCAATTGCATCGATCTTTAGTTTGACATTGTAATATTTTGGAATTTGTGCAAGCCATTTTGAAAGTGGCTTAGTTGAAAGTGCTTCAACCATTTTTGCACCAGTCAAAAACCCATCTTTAGCTAATGAAAATTCTGGCCAGATAACTCCGCCAACTTCCTCGCCTCCAAGTGCAGCCCTTGAGCGAACCATTTCTTCGCATAAATAAGGAGCACCGATTGCTGTGTAGCGAACTTTAGAGCCTAATTTCTTTGCAACATCTTCTGCTGCCTTACTAGTTGCAACAGTTGTTACGACATCGCCTTTTGAACTGGATAATTTCCAAAGGATTGAGAGGGCAAAGACTAAATCACCGATTACGTATTTGCCATTTTCATCTACGAATATTACTCGATCGCCATCTCCATCCCAGGCCATTCCAGCATCCGCATTAGTGGAGATAACTGTTTCGATTAGAGTTTTGACATTCTGTTCACTTGGCTCAGATGGCCGACCTGGAAAACGACCATCGATTTGACCATTTATCGTAATAACTTCACAGCCAAGGCTTGCAAAGAGCTTTGGAGCAACTAGAGCAGCAGTGCCATTTGCACAATCGATAACAATCTTCTTTCCAGCAGTCTTTTTCCGGTCAATTTGACCTAATATTGCATTGATGTGCTCTTTTGCTGCCATTTCATGATTTGAAATTTTACCGACCTTATCCCAAGAAACAAGTTTAATTTGTCCCATTAGAGATTCGATTTCTTCTCCTCGTTTTGCCGAAACTGCAACCCCTTTTCCATCAATGACCTTTATTGCATTCCACTCCGGTGGATTGTGCGAGGCAGTTATGATAATACATGCATCGGCCTTCAGATGCTTGACCATGAATTCTGCAGTTGGTGAGCTACAAAGACCTAAGTCGATAACATGACAGCCAATCGAACTAAGAGCTGAAATTACTGCATGAGTTATTGCTGGGCCAGTAAGCCTAGCATCGCGCGCTATGAGTATTGTGCCCCCCTTAAAGTATGTGCCAATTGCACAAGAAAGTTCGTATGAGAGTGCAGGAGTTAGCTCGTCGAATTTACCCCGCACACCGTTAGTACCAAAGTATTTTGCCATGATTTTGATTCACCTAATTACTTGAATGATTACCTTTTCTCATATAAAACTTTATCTAAGATTGTTTTCGAATAGGTCTCGTAATTTTTACCAAATCCAAAATCAATTCAGAGAAGGTATGATTATTTTTTATCTTACAAAGCCTCTTATATACAACATCTGATAGCCGAACAGATTTTACCATAGTAACCACTATAATATCCTTGCCTTCTTTCCATCAAAATAAATCGTCTCTTCATATCGCATGCCGTATTTGTGATAAAATGCTGGCTCAATTGCAAGTATTGCGCCAGAGATTGGATCAGTTGATTTTAAACCTAGACTTGGAACTTCGTGCACATCTAGGCCGACTCCATGACCAATAGAATGAATTAACTTAGGAAACCCTGCTTTTGCAATAGTTTCATCTGAAAACTTAGCCACATCTTTGCCTAAAGACAGGTTTGGAAGTTCATCAATGATTGAATTGCAAACGCCTTGAAGCTTTTCATATTCAGAGAGCTTTTTCTTGTCGTTATCTAAAATGAAACATCTAGTTAGGTCAGCGCAGTAGTGATCAAAACGCACGCCATAATCAACTAGAACTAAACCGCCAAGTTTAACATCTGATGAATGATAGTGTGGAAAACGAGTGTTTGAACCACTTGAAACAATTGGAGTAAACGCTTGCTCAAGGTCTTTCTCAAGAGTCTGGATTAGAAGCCATTTGTGAAGGTCCTTTTCAGTCTTAAGAGAAGAAAAATCAATTGAATCTAAAATCTCTTTAGTTATTTTGACTGCCTTTGAGACTTTTGAAACTTCTTCTGAGGTTTTCTTAGATCGCATTTTTGCCAATTCAACTGAATAATTCTTTATCGAAAATAGCTTAGATAAACGCTGATACAGAGAAGCGCTCGTAGATGAGAGATCGCAATAAACAGTTTGCTTTTTTCCGATATGTTTTTCTAAATCTGAAAGAGGATCTCTAAAGACGACAATTTCCCCCTTGAATTTGTCCCTTGCTATAGCTTCATTCATTGAAGAAGTAAATAGTACTTTTTTCTTGCCTTCGATTAAAAGGAAGCAGTGATCAATATCTACTCCAGAGTGATAGTAAAAGTTCGAATCAAACTCCTCGCCACGATAAAGCAGGATTTTCATGCATTTAGATAACTAATGAGGTTAAAATATTAGTAGCCCTGGGAAGAGTAAGAGTGTACCTAATGAGATGAAAAATAATACACCTAGAGAAAGGCCATAGACAATATATCGATCTCTTCCTTTAATCTCTGGATAAAGAGAGCAGAAAATCTGATAGTTACGATAAAGAGAGTATAGAACGATTAATAGAAGTGGAATAAAGAGAACGCAACCGAGGATAAGAAACTTCGAATCGGCTCTTGGAATTACTAGATAAAATGGAGCAACTAGCAAGTTGGTAGCGACACCTAAGATAGAAAGCAAGTAACAGAGTCTGATGAGATTTTCTTTTGAGCCAAATCGTATTGCGATAAAGTTTAGAACATAGCAAAAGAGGAAAAAACCAATAGCTGACCAAATAACAGAGAAGAGAGAAAACTTGGCTTGTGTTGAAGTTGCAGCTGAATATAACTGCGAGAAAAGAGTGAATACGAGTGTTAGGAAAATGTTGAGTGCTAAAAATTTTAGATCGACTTTTTGTTCATCCTTAAGAAACACATCCAATTTGTTTGGGTGAAGAACGTTTATGTAAGATGATAATTTTGTCATGATTTTCACTCTATGCAAAACCTAATTTTGACCTGCCCTTAAGAGAGATAACACGAACTCTCTTGCTCTTTAATTTCATTCTTAATGCAGCATCATTGGTTGCAACATAGGCATTGTGTTGAACCGAATATTTTAGTATCCATGAATCGACAGGCATATTATTTTCTATTATCTCGAAGTCGAATTTATTTGCCTCAATTGTCTTAAGTGCAACCCGCGCTGCCATACCGTCTTTGCCAATCTGCTCTCCGATCTTCTTTAATTCATTCAAAGTACGAGATGAAATGACATATTTGTGTGGCTTGTCAAGCAAGTATTTTAGATCTGAGATAATATCGACCTTAAATTGAAATGGAACTAGAAGTATGTTTGTATCGACAATGATGATTTTTTTCTGAATTGATTTGTTTTCTTCCACAAATCAATTGAGTTGATAAAGAAATAAAAAGGAGAGTTAAATCTTAAGAAGATCCTTTGTCCGTGAAAAATCAGACGCAGAGGGTCTAACTACAACCTCAGTGTAGTCTGGATAGCGAGAAAGGATGTA
>CAZZKB010000069.1:3744-5715 GCA_964654575.1 Microcaldota archaeon
ATCTCCCAAGGCATGCGCAACAGCATCCAGCGTTCCAACCTTATTCTTTGCAGTTACTGTGACTTCTTTCAAAAACTCACCTCTAAGTAAGGTCAATTGTCTAAGGTTAAAGAATGTTTGTCAGAAAAATTTCAATATGGCGACAAAAGACGAAATACTATCTAAGCTCTCTTGTGTTGAAGATCCAGAGTTAGGTATGAATATAGTCGATTTGGGTTTGATCTACGAAGTTGATGTAAAAGAGAAGAAAGAGAAAGAACCGCAGAAGGTTTTTATCAAAATGACGTTTACGACTCCAGCTTGCCCGATGATCAATGAGATGCTCCATTCTATCGAAGCTGCACTAAATGAACTGCCTGAATTAGATATCGAAATCAATGTCGTTTTTGAACCGCTCTGGAGTCCGGAAATGATGACCGACCGGGCAAAGATAAAACTGGGCCTTTTGTAGATAATTATTTAACTTATCTGAATAAAAGATTCATTGAATGCAACTAACTTTTTATGGCGGAGCTGGTGAAGTTGGCCGACTTTGCATAATGCTTGAAGAAGGAAACAAAAACCTGATGATGGATTGCGGTATCAAATTAGGTCAAGAAACAGAATACCCGCTAATACCAGAAGATCAGGTTGAAGCAATAAGAAACATCAGCATATCGCATGCTCATATGGATCACTGTGGATACCTGCCTCATATATACAGCAAGGGTGCACGACCAAATATTTATTTGACAAAACCAACCCGAGATTTAATGGGTGTACTCTTAGCAGATTATCAAAAGATACACAAAGAAAAATCTGGCCAAAAACAACTCTTCTCTACAAAAGATGTAAATCAAGTTATGCAGGAAGCTAAGATTGCTGAATATAATGAGCCAATTTCGAGCGATTATAAAATTACATTCAGACCAGCAGGCCACATACTTGGAAGTGCAGTAACTTTGATCGAGAGTGAAGATCGCAAGATACTTTTTAGCGGCGACATATGTATGAGAAAAACCAGAATACTTGATCCATGTGTACGAGACTTAGAAGCAGACACACTTTTAGTCGAAAGTACGTATGGAAGCAGAAGCGACTCGATACCAAGCTACAAAGAAAGTTATGCAAAAATGGTTCAAATAATTAATGAAACACTAAAGAATGGCGGCCATGTTTTGATTCCAAGCTTTGCAGTTGGTCGAGCTCAAGAAGTCCTATTGGCCCTTGATGACTACATGCGTTCAGGAATCATCAAACCTACAAAAATATATGTCGATGGGATGATTGGAAAGGCGATGAAAATATATCGCCACAATGCATATTATGCAAATGACGACATAAAAAAGAGAATATTGATGAGTGAAGATGATCCATTCCACAGCCCTAATTTTTACCGACCTAGTTCAAAGACAAAGGATGACGTATTAGTCGAGCCTTCAATAATAGTGACAACTTCAGGAATGCTTAGTGGCGGCCCAGTATTGCAGTATTTACCAAGATTAGCAAATGATCCAAAGAACACAATAATTTTTGTTGGATATCAGGCAGAAGGGACAAATGGAGCTAAGATACTCGAGGGTGCAAAGAACATAGAAATAGATGGAGTAGAAGTGGAGATTAAGATGCGAATCGAGAGAGTTCGACTTTCGGGCCATGCTGATTTTAACGAATTGTTACAATTTATCAAAGGAGTTAAAGGACTAAAGAGAGTATTTCTAATGCATGGAGAAAAGGGAGACCTACTAGAAGCTCTTGAAAAAGATTACGAAGTGGTAAGACCAAAGCTACTTGAAAAATATGAAATTTGAAAATTAGAAGAAAAACAATATTAAAAAATTAAGATATTCGGTAGCAGGCCATCTGCGAATTTATTGTAAAGTCTTTTGTGCATGTGTGTGAGGAAATATCATCGACAGTTACAACAATTGAGCCAGTAGATGGAACAACTGGAGAAGACGCCCTAATTACAGCCCCATTGGAAGATGATGA
>CAZZKB010000070.1:0-3685 GCA_964654575.1 Microcaldota archaeon
ATTCAAGGGTGCTGATCTAATCTTTGGGTGCTCGCGCCAGTTGCCACATTTGGCATAAGGAGCGGACAGAAAATTCGGGAAGTTTTATTCAAGCTGTGCATTGTTGACCGGCTCATCAACGCTGCTACACGACCACAAGGGTCGTTTCGCGCTCCGACGGCCATCCATGCACAGCATAAATATTATAGACAACACTAATTATAGTATTGCCTTTTTTTCCTCGATTAGATCGATTACTGCTGGGAATACTCTAAGTACGTCCCCTTCACTGATTATACCGATTAGTTCATTCTTTTCATTGACTACTGGCAGTCTCTTCATCTTGTTTTCCCGCATTGCTTTTGCCGCGTCTTCTAAGCTCGTTTCAGGCCGAACAACTCGTAATGGCCTGCTCATTGCTTTCTCTACAGGAACTGGGTATGGATCTTCTCCACTTGCCAATATTTTATGAACCAAATCTCTTTCAGTTATGATTCCCTTGGCATGTTTGCCAGAGGAATCTTCAACGACTATTATTGAACCTACATTATCGCGCTTCATAATCTTTGCTACATCGAGGATGGTCTTCCCAAATGGTACTACTACGACGCTTCGCGTCATAACGTCTCCCACTTTTAGATCTGACCCCATGACAATTAGATTGACTGGAAATATTTAAAAAGGAGGGGATTTTCCTAAGAAAGCATATTTCTTCGATTTCTTCTAAGTTCTTCTATTGCCCGGTCGACTGCTGCTCTATCTTGTCCTATAGCATCGTCTCTAACTGCCTGAAGGCTAACTATTGCAGTCTGTATTCTTGTTTCAAGTGGTTGTGATGAATCGGTTATTTGATCCATGTTTCGTATTCTGCTAGTAATCGTTTCTGGTACTCTGCTTAATGGGGCGTTTAATAGTTCTTGTTCACTATAACCTCTAACTGTCTCTAGCAATTGTGACTGCACAGTCGCATCTAACCTTTGCGGTACTATGTTGTTCAAATTTCGTACTAAGTACTCATCCCTTGCTGCTCTAATTGTCGTTCTATTTAGTGCAAAAAGATCTATTTGTCCATCTGGGTTTTCTCGCGGGTCAGAATTTCGTGCTACTAATCTTGCAAAATTAAGTGTTCTTTCTCGCTGTTCGTCATATCGTGTTTGGCTATATTCGCCAGGCGAGCTTGATGCGCCAAGCACTCCTCTAGTCAGAGATTGCCTTGCAAAAGCAGTTGCCTGCTCTTCACCCAATTCTCTGCAAGCTACATATGTTCTGTATGCGTGCAATAGTCTCAATTCGTCATTTTCTCCATTTATCAGTCCTA
The DNA here is from genome assembly GCA_964654575.1 of Microcaldota archaeon. Classification (GTDB taxonomy): domain Archaea; phylum Micrarchaeota; class Micrarchaeia; order Anstonellales; family Bilamarchaeaceae; genus Bilamarchaeum. The sequence continues at coordinate 1,298 of CAZZKB010000070.1, forward strand.
GTCTTCTACCTTCTCTTACTATATCTCTTCTTTGTTCTGGAGTTACTACTACATTAGAAAAGCCGTTTCGGGTATCTGTTATATCCGAGTTAAATGCTCCAACTGCTGTCACAAATGCTTGAGAATCCAACACAGGAACTCTCGACGCATTTTCATTTGATATGTTCGCATCATTGACATTATACATTCCTCTAATCAAATAAGTTGCAAAAACCCTTGCGCTTGCAACTGTAGGATTTCTAGTGTCCCAATTATCATGCGTGTCTACTCTGAAAGTAGGTTCATTTGTTACTATTGTACTCTGCCTAAGGTATCTATTGACTTCATTGTAATCTATGCCAAAAACGCTGCAAGTTCGTCGTATTTGATCCTGTGCTTGTGGGTTATCAATTACAGGTCTAAAATCCTGAAATTGCATCTGCTGGTTTTGTGCCGGCTGCTCCATTGGTTTGAATTGATAAATTATCATTAATACGACCCACAAATACTAGACCTTTTTTCTTAATAAATATACCGAAAGCGGTTCATCCAATTCAAAACCGTTTCACTACTCGATTAAAAACTCTTTTAGTCTGATATTTCTCTCATGGAAAGTACTACTGATACTATTAACACTAAAGATATTGAGAAAAAATGGCAGGAGAAATGGAATCAGGAAAAAGCATTTGAAGTCAATCCACAAAGCGGTAAAGAAAAGAAATTTATCACTGCGGCATTTCCTTATCCAAATTCACCTCAACACATTGGACACGCTCGAACTTACACAACTGCCGATATTTATGCTCGATATCTAAGAATGAAGGGCTACAACGTCCTTTTCCCAATGGGCTTTCACGTTACTGGAACTCCTATCCTAGCAATGGCTAAGCGGATTGGTGCAAAAGATGAGGATGTGCTTTCTGTATTTGAAAGCATATATGGGATTTCGCGAGAAAAAGCGGCAACTCTATCTGAGCCAAAGGCGCTCGTAACTTATTTCTCAAAAGAAATCGAGCAGGGAATGAAAGAAATGGGATTCTCGATCGATTGGAGAAGAAAGTTCTACTCGTATGATGAAAAATTCAACAAGTTTATTCAATGGCAATTTAGGAAGATGAAGGAAACCGGCTACCTAGTTAAAGGCGAATATCCAATTGCCTGGTGTCCAAGTGATAATCAAGCTGTCAGTGCACATGATACTAAAGGCGATGTGGATCCAGAATTAGATGAAGTTACGCTTATCAAATTCAAAGTTTCTGATGGTACTTATTTGGTAGTAACTACGTATCGACCTGAAACGATTTATGGAGTTACAAATATCTGGATAAATCCAAAAATTGAATATGTAAAAGTCAAACACGAGAATGATGTTTTCATTCTATCAAAAGAAGCAGCAAACAGCTTAGATCTTCAATGGAAACTATCTGTAATTGGTTCTATATCACCAGACGAAATTCTAAAAATGACTGCACAAAATCCAGTCAAAGATGCGAACTACAAATCAATCCCAGTTCTTCCAGCTAGTTTTGTTAAGGCTGATGTTGGAACCGGAGTTGTCATGAGTGTTCCGGCTCACGCTCCACTAGATTATCTTGCTTTGCGTGATTTAGGAAAAGACAAAATGGCTCTTCCACAAGTCGTTTCGGTTGGCGGCTATTTAGGAATTCCGGCAAAAGATATTGTTGAAAAAATGAATGTAAAAAATCAGGATGATCCAAAGGCAACTGAGGCAACTGACGAACTTTACTTAAAGGAAAACTCTGGGGGTAAAATGCTCTTGGGCCAGTGGGCAGGTAGCGACGTTCGCTCTATGAAAGAGCAATTAATGTCATGGATACGAACAAACGGATTAGGTTACACGCTTAGAGTCATTTCGCACGGGCCAATTTTTTGTCGCTGCGGATCAAAAGTAAAAGTCAATATGATCAAGGATCAGTGGTTTATTGATTATGGATTTGCAGAATGGAAGGCAAAAGCAAAAGAATGCCTTGCCTCTATGGATGTAATTCCAAAGAAATCACGAGCCGAATATGAATATACTATCGATTGGCTAATGAAACGGCCATGCACTAGAGCTGCTGGTCTTGGAACTCGTTTCCCATTTGATGAAACTAAGATGATCGAGGCTCTTTCAGATTCGACACTATATATGGCGTTCTACACGATTGCTCATTTACTTGAAGGGATCGAGCCATCTAAAATGGACGATCAGTTCTTTGATTTCGTTTTCCTTGGGAAAGGCACTGGAAATGATCAGATGAAGAAAATGAGAGAAAGCTTCTTGTATTGGTATCCAGTTGATTCAAGGCATTCTGCTGGAGACCTTATTCGCAATCACTTAACTCTCTACATTTTCATTCACACTGCTTTGCTTGAACAAAAACACTGGCCAAGACAAATTGTGACAAA
>CAZZKB010000070.1:3785-5518 GCA_964654575.1 Microcaldota archaeon
ACTCATCAGAAGGCAAAAATTGCAATGCCAGGCAAACCTGCAATTGTGTTGGAATAATTTTTTGATTTTTATGGTTTTTTCTCACAAGGCAGCTTTAGAAAAAGCATTTTCTGATCTTAAGTTTGATGGTGAGGATAACTCTAGATTTACTGCTTTGTTTGGAACGTCATCAACTACGGATGATTTAAGACTTCAAGGATTGCTTGCTATTCTTCAATTATCTATTTATTCAACTTTTGTTAATCAATCATACGTTCCATCTAGTGAGTCTGATAAATTTGCAATTTATCTTACTAACAAACTCAAATTTCGTTTTGGCAAGGCATGGGATTTGAAAGTCCGGTCTGCCATTGCAGAAATAAAGGAGTTTTTGCAAGCTCCAATGGTTTAGTAAAGTAATTTATATTCTATTATCTGCAAACTCAATTGATGATGTTTCTCAAAGTTCCAAAATCAAAAGGTGAATCAATCCGAAAAGAACTAGTTTCAAATAATCTTTTTGATGCTAATTATCAGATAATTTCAGAATCCGACTTTGTTCTTTTTCCAGTTAAGGGTAAATATAAGAAATTCGAAATTATCGAGCGGGAAGGTACCAAAAGAACAAAAATTCCCTCTAGTATTAAAGAAATCTTAAAGGGTAAATTATCAGAGCAAGAATCCGAGCAGCTAATCGGATCTTTTGATATCCTAGGAAACATTGCAATCGTTGAAGTCCCTGAATCTCTTTCTAAATATGAATCAGAAATTGGAAATGCAGTAATGCTCACACATAAGCACGTCTTGAGTGTCTATAAAAAACTCGGTGGAATGAGCGGGGAATTTAGAGTTCGAAAACTAGCTTTGATTGCAGGAGTTCCAAATCATATTGCAAGTTACTTAGAAAACGGAGCTAGAATGGAATTTGATGTCACCAAGGTGTATTTTTCAGTTCGCCTAGCTCACGAGCGCGACCGGATTTCCAAATTAATGAAAGATAATGAATATGTTCTTGTTTTTTTTGCTGGTGTTGGGCCATTTGCATTAGTCATGGCTAAGAATCACAAAAAAGCAAAAATCGCTGCAATCGAGCTTAACCCCGATGCTTTTATTTCACTTAAATCAAACATTTCTCTTAATCGATTTAGCAATGTTATTCCAGAAATGGGTGATGTGCGCGATATTGTTCTAAAAAAATATCAAAATTTTGCAGATCGAATTGTTATGCCGCTTCCGCACTCGGCTCATGAATTTCTTACTATTGCATTTGCTGGAATCAAGACTGGTGGGATTATCCATTTCTACACAATCGTCGAGCAAGAGGGTGCATTTGAAAAAGCACTTGCTTTGGCAGAGAAAGAAGCAAAAAAATCAAATGTTAAAATCGAAGTCGTTTCAGAGCGTGTTGTTAGACCTTATTCTCCAAAGGAAATTCAAGTTGTTTTGGATTTAAAAATTGTTGCTAAAAATGATTTAATCTGGTCAAATGTCAAATACTAAACCTATTAAACGTAAACCAGATGTTAACTCAATTGTTTATCCAAAGTCTACTTTAAGCAGAATTTCTAATTTGGATAGTCGTTTGCTTAAGTGGATGTTAGGTCCAGATAAAATCAAAACTTTTTCGGATTCTCTTTTAACTACTCTAAGAGAAGAGCTTGATGAACATCGCAGGGCTTTAATGGTTCAGAAGCGTTGCGGTCATTATTCTGGTAAAATCGATTCCACTACGGTTGTCGGATGGACTTTGAATA
>CAZZKB010000071.1:0-5510 GCA_964654575.1 Microcaldota archaeon
TTACAGATCGGCCGATTAAGATCTTCTTTGATCGCTCATGAACGATGTTCAAGTGCTGTTTGTCTGTGTTGATTGCAACTAATTCAGTACCCTTAACACCACTCTTGATAAGTCTGTTAATAGTATTGTTACCTGCACCACCGACACCGACGGTTACGATCTTGATTGTTTCAGAACTCATTACTTCCATACCAGAATCTGCAGACTTTGGAGCTGCTTCGCCTACTACCGATTTTACTAAATCTTCCATATTTAAACACCTTTACTGTCGCCTTTTTCTCCGAGAAATTGGAGTTGAAATAACCCAATCTTGTGGGTTTAAATAAGTTTTATTTACAGGCGAGAAATTGACTTACACTAGAGTTATCAAAAGAAAACAGAATGACGAAAATCGACGCGAAAGGAATAAATACATTTACTAAATGTATTTAGCGGTGTCGGACAAATGGTGAAAGTAATTACGATCATGGACGATGTTTATGCTGAATTGTATAGACTAAAGCGGTCAAAAGGTATGAGTTTTAGTGAAATTTTACGCCATCTACTAAAGGAAAGTAGCAAGGGCGAAAGCAAGAATCTGCTTAATTTTGCTGGAAGTATAGAAGAGCAAGACATTAATCACCGAGAAGTGGAGAGAATTCGAAAGGGAATCAACTGGAATAGGTAGAGCAAAATGGAAAAAATATGTATTGATTTCGAAGCTGCGGTTGATTTCCTCCGTGGTGAGCCGACAATATTAGAGAAATTGAAGTACTACATAGCAAGCGAAGAGATTTGCATAACTAGTTTTACTATGCTATTTCTTTTCCAAAGCCTTCGGAAACCAGATTTAGTAAATGCTTTTGTTAACCAAGTAACAGTTCTGTCATTTGATTCAAAGGCAGCACAGATGACTGCGGCAATCTCGCATGAATTAGAAGAACATAATCGAGGAGGCAAAAAATTAGAAGACATAATGACTGCCGCGATTTGCATTTCGACTAATGCGTTTTTGTTTTCTAGAAATCCGTCTAGGTATGACGGAATAAAGGGACTACGAAAAGTTTAGATTAGTTTTTCTTTTTTGTTTTACGATTTGTCTAGTGGAGCAACTTTGTCTGCGTGGGCCTTTGAATGAACTAGTTCGAGGGCCTCGTGAGTTAGTCGATTAAACTCCCGTATATCGAACTTGTCAGCATGAGCAATTCTGTGTGCTTGGTGAGTTAACTCGGCAAATTTTCTTGCTTTGCATGAGCCTTTGAGAAATAATTCTGCAGCTTGCTCTGGAGTTGATCCTTCCAAAAGCTCTGCATGCTGATCAAACTTTCTAAAAATATAAACTTCGTATGGAATGAAATCTCGCCGATGAGAATCGAGCATTCCCCTAAACTCAACCAATGCTTCTGGATCATTGTGAAAATAGTTCATCGCTCGTATGTTATTTGCAATCGCAATAAATTGATTAAGATAATCTGCCGAAATTCCGCTTTTAGTTACTTGAAGTTTTGCTGCTAATTTAGGTAGTGCGACAATCACTTGAGGAACAGTGTGATGTTCTAGAAGTGGGTGGCGCTTTGAATGAGGTCTAGCTGGAGATTGATATAGACCTAAGTTTAGCTGAGGCTCAAGTTTCATATACATAATTAGTGTGTGATTAAGTATTTAAACGTGATTGATAGTGACAGGATACGTAATACAACATCCATAGAATTAAAAGCGTCTTAATACAACAGATTAGTGTGTCATTTTCCAAACAATCAGAGTTATTCATAGCCACAACCAAAACGATCCCAAAGGCCCCGAGTTTGGAGACTCAAAAACCATCAGGAGTAGTAATGCTTAATCAGAGAGCATATCGACTTGGTCGCACAGTTGGTGAGGGCAACCACGCACGAATTTTTCGAGTCGTTAAACGACCACTAGTTGCAAAAATAAATGGAAATGATATCGATGAACTTGCAATTAGAGAGGGCGAAATATTAGAATCGATGAAAGGACCTGGAGTCGTTAGATGTTTTGATCATGGCACATTAGGAGATGGACGAACTGCCCTAATATTGGAATATGTAAAGGGAGTTCCGTTTTCAGATCTGGTTGGTAAAGTTGGTCCATCTCAAGCGTTGGTGATATTGAGAGCAATGGCTCGCACACTTGAAGAAGTCCATGCTGAGGGAGTTATTCATCGGGATTTTAAACCGGGCAACGTGCTCATTGATTCTGAAGGTAGGGCCAAAGTTCTTGATTTTGGACTTGCTGCCCGAATTGGCAGGCACGATCATTTTTTTGATCAAAAAGCAAGCGGAACTCCGCGATACATGGCACCAGAGCAATTTATACCTGGCGCCGAGAATGTAACTTTTGGCCTTGATGTATATGCCCTTGGAGTAACAATAACCCAAGCACTTACTGGAATGCTACCTTTTTCAACAACAAATCCAAATAAAATGTTATACGACAAAATGAGTGGGACCACTTCTGCAAATCCTGCAGAACTTATTGCAACAAGCAAAAGGACTGCTCGAATAAGATGCAGACATGTGATAGCGGAAATTGTTGCAGAAATGCTGCGAGTTTTTCCAGAGGATCGCCCTCTGATGGATAAAGTAAATAGAGAGCTAAATAGAAATCCTTAACTGTTTTTAATGCTTTATCGATAAATCTAGATTATATGTCACTTAAGGCACTCGTACTTACCGGCTATGGCATTAACTGCGAAAATGAAAGTAAATATGCCATTGAAAAGAGCGGGGGAGTAGCGGACATTTATCACCTAAACAAAGTCATCGAAAACCCAAAATTGATGGAAGAGTACAACATGCTCATGGTTCCTGGAGGTTTCTCATTTGGAGACGACCTAGGTTCAGGAAAAGTTTTTGGAAACAAAATGAAATTCAAATTAAAGGATCAATTAAGCGACTTTGTAAAAGAAGGGAAACTGGTTTTAGGAGTTTGTAATGGATTTCAGATTCTAGTAAAAATGGGGCTTTTGCCAGAGCCAGATTTTCAACAAAGAGTCACACTGATCAATAATGATTCGGGTCATTATGAAGACCGGTGGGTTATTCTAAAAGGCAACCTAAAATCGCCTTGCGTCTTTAGTAAGGGAATTGACTATTTATTAGTTCCAGTTAGACATGGTGAGGGAAAATTTGTTCCACAAGATGAAACAACGCTAAAAAAGATTGTCGAAAATGAGCAAATAGTGTTCCAGTATGTCGATGAGAATGGAAATACTAACGCTGGCTTTCCATACAATCCAAATGGCGCAATTATGAATATAGCCGGAATTTGTGATAGATCAGGTCGTGTTTTCGGTTTGATGCCACACCCTGAGGCGTTTAACATTCCTCAGAATTGCCCATACTGGGTTAAGGGAACTGTCAAAGAAGCGATGGGATTGAAAGTCTTCAAGAATGCAGTTGAATATGCTAACGAAAAATTCTAAGACAAACCATATCGATATTTTAATGTTTAAGCGGATAAGAGTACCATTAAGAAAAACGAGAGAGCGAGGATGAGAGTATGAAGCTAATTGTACAAGAAGCACCAGCATTCAAGTCAGTCATAGATTGTATTGCAAGCCTAGTTGAAGAAGGTCAATTTGAAATAAAACAAGACGGATTACAGCTAAAGGCAATGGACCCATCACAAATTTCAATGGTCTCATTTACAATGCCAAAAACTGCTTTTGTCGAATATAGCATTGAAGAAGAAACAAAACTTGGTATCGACATTGGTCAATTATCAAACATCCTCTCGAGAGGAAAGAAAAGCGAAAAGGTCGAACTTACAACAGAAGAGGGAAGATTAGTAGTCAAATTCTCTGGTGAAAAACACAAGAGAACATTCAAGATACCGCTTATCGAAGGGGCAGACAAAGTGCAGAGAGAACCAAAAATCGAATTTAAGAGTTATGCAAAAATCAAGGCAGATGCACTAAAAGAAACGCTAAAGGATGCAAAATTAGTCAGCTCTCATGTTCGATTGCAACTAACACCTCAAATGTTTATAGTCGACGTCAAAGGAGAAGGGGGGGAAGTCAGGGCAGAGTTCGAAAATGGCGGGGAAGAAGTCAGTGAATTGAAAACTGAAAACCTGATCAAAGCAACATTCCCGCTTCAATACCTTGAAGACATGGTAAAGGCAACTTCAAGCAGCTCGATTGTTACGATAAATCTAGAAACCGATCGACCACTTAAGCTTGAGTTCGAAACAGAAGGAGCAAAACTTGCGTACTATCTTGCTCCGAGAATCGAAACAGAGTAATGCGACAAGTGACGAAACACAGGTTTAAATAGATAAGCTGCCTCAATATAACTAGGCGAGTGTAGTAAAAAGAGGTATAAAACGGGTAATAATGATGAAAAAAACCGAATACTCAGATTTGGTTACGAATATAAATTTGTCTAAAGAGCAGGAGCAATTGCACTTGGAAAAAGAAGAAGATTATACATTGCCTGAATTTACCAAAGAAGTACCAATTTCATCTAGAAAAAATGATCACGGATCTGAAACAAACGTAGAGTATGACTGGAAAAATTCTCAGACAGAAGTCTTAAGAGTAAAAAGAATTACTTTTAGAAAAGGCGAAGATCTACTCGAAGTCTATAGAGTTGCTGGAAAAGACGGCGCAGATACAATAACATTTAGTCACAACAATACTGTATATATCCTAAGAAAAACAACTAAAGAGATTGCTCAATCGATATACTCGACTTATGGAAAAATCAAGGGAGTTGTCGAAAATATAGTAGGATATCTAAGAAGCGTTCTTGGAAACGATTACATTATATCAAAAATAGAGCATGGATCTTGGTCTTTTGATAAGAGAGTTTCAAAAGAAGGCGTAAACTACATAGATTCTGAGAAGTTGGGAATACACGCAAAGAGTAAATTGGTTGAGAAGATAACAGAAAAAATCTCAGAACTCCACAATCTTAATTTTATAATTGGAAAATTCAACATCAATAACATACTATTACTTGATAACGACCTTCACATAGGAGACCTAAGAAAATTAAGAGTTTCTAGGAAGAAGTCTTTTGTGATTGAAGAGTTCAAGACAATAATGCAATACTTGTTCATGAGTGGTCTTGCCTCACGAGAAGATGTTTACCAGGCAACTGCTTATTACTGCACAAAGAACGAGGGCAGTGCTTTTGAATGGTATGCTGAGAAAGGCGGAAAAGGAAAAGACCTCTTCGATATAACGACAAAGATGGAAGAAGAAATATACGCCTAATTTTTCTAAATTCTCTCAATTTTTGTTTCTCCTTCAATTGATTTGTCTCTAGTAAATCGATAACTTGAACCAAATTCTGAACCCATCAGACCTTCTTCGTGGGTTATCACAAACGCCTGATCAATTACTTGAGGTACTTTGAATTGTAAAGTATTGGACAATAGTTCAACAGCCGCACGATCTAGATTGTGAGTTGGCTCATCTAATAGAAGTAGACCAATTTTTGGAGAAAGAACGATTGATAATGCTACGCGTAGAACGAGAGCAAAACTTGCCCGCTCACCACCAC
>CAZZKB010000072.1:0-5505 GCA_964654575.1 Microcaldota archaeon
CGAAATTTAACGACAGTAGAAACAATGGTTATGATACTAAAGGCAAAGAGGAATATACTTGTAGAAACGATGTTTTACTTTCGGATGGCAAACTGAAATTTAATGGCGTTCCTCTGCGTTGCACTAATGCAACTTCTTGTCAGCGTGTTTCAGAATTGCTTTTTGCAGTTTATGGTGATGGGCTTGGACTCGGTTCGCCAACTGTGCTTTATGCTCCACTTGTGAATTTTGCTCTACCTAGCTTTGAGATGGATGGTATATTGCTAAACTATTCTACGCTATTGGATCATGTAACTCCAGATAATGCAGTTTCAACATTGACTTACATTTCAAACAATACTGGACTCTTAAAATCAGATTCCCTTAAAGTTGAGACAACTGTCTTCAGAACCCCACGTTTAAATGATACTGCTGATCGTGCTGCTTGTAACTTGAAATGTTATGCGCTATGTCCTTCACTGAGCCTCGATCGATCCGCATTAGACTCTTTACACAACCTTTCACAATCTCTATTGGCAAAAGTATCTCCTCTTGGAAGTCTACAATCTACTACGTCCTCAATTTCTGTAAACACAAATGCTCGTTTGTCTTTCTTCACTTCCGAAACCCTAGCTTCTGACTATTTGAAGAGATTTAGTTCATCAAACAGCTCTGGTGAAATAGCAATCTCTCAGGGGGATCATGCTTTATCTGTTGCATCAAGTTCGAATTTAACTTCTGATTTGAATAATCTTAAAGCACTCAAATCTAACATTGTAAACTCGATCTCTAGTCGTAATTTTACTAATCTTAACTATTCTCTGCTACAGTACTCTTCTCTATCCGTTATTGTCTCTTCAGAAGCAAATGATTTGCTTTCTCATTACACTTCGGCGCTCGACGCTAAATCTTCGGCAACAACTTCCCTTCTGGTGCTTTCAAGTAAAGATTTAGATTCCTCTTCTGCATCAAACCTAAAAAATCTACAAACTCGAGCTTCATTGATGGACTCTAGATTTAGAGAGGGTCTTGGTGCTTCAGATTTAGATTCTCTTAAATCAAACTATACTGATATTGCTAAACAGGCTGCAACTTTGATTTTGTCTGATGATAGTGCTCCTGTCTCAAAGGTTGTTTCAACCTTTAGAGGAATGGTAAAATCATTCAACTTTGGCTTTTCTAATCTAGCAACTTCTACTAAACTAACTACTACAAAAGATGTTCAAAGTAACTCAACTGCAGTATTTGGCGGTCTTTCTCTTCTTACATTCCTTTCTCTATCGTGTTTAGTGCTATTGGTTTTCTTGTACGTTCTTGTAAATGCAAAAACAAACATTGCTGGTCTTAAACCTGTTTTGATGGTTTCATTTGCAACAGCTATTATTTTTGTTTTTGTGTTCAGCTTCTTCACTTTCCTCTTTCTAGATAAAACTGCAAACAGCTCTACTCTATCAGAATTCTTATCAGACGTTAAGGGCAAAACTACTACATCTGTTGTTGTAGATCTAAGAAGCAATCCAATTTCAGATTCTCAGAGTATTGTTGATTGCGGAAATCGTCTTTCTCAATCACTTAAAGCAATGAATCGAAGTACTACTACTTACGTTCTTCTACCTGGTGGTTGTAATGTTGTTTCGGCTACTGGTTCTAACTCATCCACAACACTTAGTAATTGTATTTCATCCATTGCAAATCAGCCTTCTGCATTCATTTTATATGGTTCAGTACAGACTCAAAAACCTCAATTTTCGACTTTGTATCAAAGCAGAGCCTATATAAGCGCAAATGCAGATTATTATAAGTCGTGCCCAATGGCATCGCTATTTGGTTGATCTTATGCAAAAGGATATGCTCAAAAATTTAGCAGTAGTTTTTCTTGCTGTATTGGTACTTTTACTTTTCTATCATTTTTATGGTCAGGGACAACAAATTCAATTTGTTCCAGCTAAGACTATTTCCGCAACGAATTTTACTGGAGTTTTCAATTCAGCTTCAAACATTTTTATTTTAATGGATGTTAGGGGTATTTCAAATTCTACTGTAAAAACTAATGTTCTTCAATGCGGTGTTGATTTTGCAGCAAGTAATGCTATGGGTGGCAAGAATGTCACTTACCTTTCAATTTCAGAAGACGGTTGTACTTCCATTGAAGGTAAAAAGCCTGCTGATTACTGTTTTAGCAACCTCGACAAAGGAATTACTATCTATGTTAAGGAAGGAAACAGTACTAGTTTCTATTCTAACGGAATTGTCGTTGGTATAAATTCGACTTACTCAATTGGCTCGTGTGGGATTAGAAGAAGCGTTGTACAGTAGTGCATTTCGTCAATTGCAGAAATTTTTATTTTTTATAACTACTTATTAATAAATGGACTGTTAAAATCCTAATTTTATGGTTGAGAGACAAGCAGGTTTAACCTATCGAAGAGCTGCGTTTGCAAATGATATTCGTGGTTGCGCTCCAGCAAAAGCGTTTGGTCCAAGAATTAAGGAAGCTTTTAATTTGGCAGATCGATGGCTCGATCTTTCAAGTGGAGATCTTCCAAAATGCCTTTCTGGGCAAAGATTTGTTTCTATTGATAGAGCCCGAGAGAAAGGTGGCTCTGAATTTGTTGCATATGACAATCCTTTGTATGCTCAAGCTCAAAGAGCTGTTTTGCGCTATGTTACTGGACTTTCAGACAAAAAACTTGGTCTTATTGATGGTAATGACTTAGGTCGTTTTCAAGTTATTCCGGGAATCAGCGGCTTCATGCCCGATGCCCTAAGTATTGCCGCAGAATCTCTTGGTTATTCTGCAGAGTATGGTGAAAAACCCGTCGTTGTTCTAATTCCTCCTCTTCATCCACACTGGATTGCTTCCGTAGTTGAAAAATGGGGATATTCATCAATTGTTACTATAAAAAGAAAATCGGACGGTCGTATCGACAAAGAACATGCAAAAGAAGTTTTCGACTCTATCGATCGTAAATTTATCGTGATTGCAACTCCAGATGAAAATCCGGCCGGGGTCTGCACTCCTAATTCCGACTTTCTCAATGATGACTATGATGGTTTGTTTAATCGGATTAGAAACGTTCCTCAATTTGGTGTTTTGCTACTAGACAATATTTATTCTGACCTTGCATGGGGTCAAAACTCAGGAAAACGATATGAGTTAATAGACCAAATTGCAGATGCTGGCATCCGTTGTATCGTAATGCATTCTCTTTCAAAGGCTTTCCTTAAACCTGGATTACGCATTGGTGGTGCAGCATACGTTGGACCTCTTGATGACATTGGTTCTGATGTTGTGCTATATATGGAAATGATTGCTCGCGGAAATATTAACAACGGTATTTCTGGCGGACAACTTGCAGCTCTAATCGAAGCATACTCTGGCTCAGAAGATGTGTCATCGGAACTAGTATCAACTGTTGGTGAAATTCGCCAACGTGTATTGAGAAACTTGGGCGTAATGAACTCTGGAATCATCCTACCTGCATATCCAGATGGTGTTTTAGAATCTGCATTTTATGGGCTTCACACTGTTTCAGAATCTGGTATTACTTCTGAAAGTGTACCTTGGAGAGACAAGGAATATCGACAATGGTTAATCGATCGAATGGAGAGTAAACTCGATCTTCGTCGTGCAGCAGATCTTTCTTTATGGAGAGCCTTTAGGCAAGTTGTCGGATCACATGATTGGTCCGGTTCTAACGCATTTGTATTGGAAATGGCACTAAACGGAGTTCAGATGTTGCCAGTTGATCCATTCTCTCCAATATACACTGATGATTCTTATAAAAAAGCTCCTCATCTGTTTACTAATCATGCAGGTGACGAAGCAATAACATTTAGAACGGTCTTAGCTTATCCAGAAGCTGATATTGATAGTGCACGAAAAACTATTGAATCTGTATGGAAAGATCGTATTGATGCATTTTCCAAAGGGGCGAAGGTTTGGAGATCTGCCTATTAATGATCATCGGGTTAAGTAATGTTCTCAAATTTTCTTTCTCCAATTGACGATTACTCAGATCTACCATTCCGTCTTTTGTGTCAAAAATATGGTGCCGCTGCAACCTGCTATCCACTAGCCAACTCAACAGCAATTTCAAGAGAAACTTCAAAGTCAAAGTCAATAGATGTACATAGAGATGAAAAAAACGTTGGTGTTCAGCTTGTCGGAAACGAGCCAACTCAAATCACCGCTTCTGCAAAAGTCATTCTAGATCAATTTCCATTTATCAGCTGGCTAAATCTTAATTGTGGTTGTCCATCCGTGCGAACGATGCACTGTGGTGGTGGAAGTGCTATGCTGGCTCACCCAGACAAAATTGCAGATGCTGTTTCTTCTATTAAGCGCTTCTCACCTGTCCCATTCTCTGTCAAACTTCGCATCTCTATTGATTTTTCAAACACATTATCAATATGTAAAAAAATCGAGTCTGCAGGTGCTGATTTTATTGTTCTTCATGGTCGGACTGCGAATGCTGGGTATTCGGGCAAGTCAAATTGGGATCTAATCAAACGTGTGAACTCTGAATTGTCTATTCCATTAGTTGGTAATGGGGACATCTCTTCTCTTGAGCAAGGGCAAAAATTCGTAAAAGAAGAGTATTGTGACTCGTTTATGGTTGCTCGAGCTGCAATGTCAAATCCAATGATCTTTAGTAAAGGTGGATCAAAAGCTCCATTATCAAAAAAAATCAATTTCTTCTTTGAGTATGTCTCTTTACATGAGCAATATTTTGGAATCTCCCCACAATTAAGGGATCTTAAACTTAAGGCTATAAATTTTGTAAATGGTGCACCAAATGCCTCTGAAATTAGAAAGTCTATTTGCCTAAGTAAGTCTTTAGATGAAATTACTGGTACGCTCAATTCTATTTCTGATAAAAACAGTGTATAAAAATTTAAATCAAATGTTAACAATTAACGACTTAAATCTCCTAATTAATTAGTTCGATTTAGAATCTTGGTTTTCTTGGTTTGAAACAGTTCCTGCAATATACCGGTCTGCCTTCTGTTGGCTTGAATGGTACTTGGCATGGTTGTCCACATTTGCTGCATGTAGCATCAAACATTGGTCTGTCTCCACTTGGAGCTTCTCCGTCCATTATATTCACCTTTTTTCTATTTTGCTAGATTTATTCTAGCTCTGGTATGAAATTCTAAGAAACAGGCTACCGATAAAAAAAAGCTAAAAACTTTTATTCTCGGTAGTTGCTCATTTGAACCCCTACCGAGAAAAATATATCATTTCTTCTATTTAAACCTTCTTATTTGCCAGTTTTTTGTATATAACAAAGGCAAACACTAAAACTAGCACCACAATCACTCCATAAAGCAGATTCGTCATCATTTCCACTCTGTCTACGTCTGCCTTTGGTGGCTGTTGACTTGTTGGTGTTGGTATTTGGTTGCTAATTGCCGGTGTTGGTATGTATGAAAGATCTGGTGCGTCTGCAGGTGCTACTGTTGCGTTGCCACCACATTTCATTGGGCATGTTAGCGGAGTTTCGCCTAATCTCTCATCGCACG
>CAZZKB010000073.1:0-3035 GCA_964654575.1 Microcaldota archaeon
ATGACCTATCAGATCTTCTCTTGATTTAATAGAGTAAAATGGACGCAACCCGTAGAGATTGATTAACATATCGTCGATAAAATTTGCTACTTTTGTTAGGTAGGTTACCCCGTTTTCAGCTAAAACAATATCTTGATGGCGCAATGGAATTATTTGCTCATCGCTAGTTACTGGGTTTCCCAAATGATCTTTCGTATAGCCTAGATCCTTAAGCTTCTTTAGAGAAAGCCCTATTTGTCTTGGAACAAAGTGAGTTAGAGGTACATCAGTTGCATCAAAGCGACAAGTACCATCTCGAAATACATAAACGTCATGTTTTGCTCTTAAGAATCCTTTCTCAAGACGCTCTGGAACTTTTGTTGGGTTTGACATACTCCTAATGCCCTTGACCTCATCTGGCATAAATCCAAGTTTTTCTCGCACCGATTCGTATAGTGCAACAACATCCACTGGACGTCGATCATATGGAAGAGTCTTGAAATCACAGTGAATATCAGTCGTAACAGTCCGACCGCATTTTTGACAAACCTTTTCCTCATGAGCTGCGCCATTACATACATCGCAACGGCGTGAAAAACAAATCCTGTTGCATTTGTGGCACCTAAACCTAGATAGTTCAAGCATGAGAGTATGCTCATTCTCTTGCGATCTAAGAAGCCGATAATGCTTAGTTACACTGCGATTCTTGAAAGAACCAGTTGGGAAAAGCACATGCGGACTTCCGTCCATCTTACGCTCCTTTGCCTTCTCTGGTCGTCCCATCCTAGCACCGATGTAAGTTGGAGCCCATGGTTTCATAATTACAAATTTGTTAACTATTTCAAGAGGCTTAAGGTCAACTTTCCATTCTGAATAGAAGCGTGATAAATCGATCTTTAACCCGCTTGATTTAGAGTCAAAATCTGCCCCTAAACTTGAGAGAAGTGCATATGCATCGTTTCCTGAAATAATTGCATAATTATCGACAACATGATGCGAAATTAGAAGTTCTTCTAAGACAGATTTTGCACCTGGAACTTGCATTTTTAGAGAAGTGATTTTTACACCATCTGATTCGATAATCGAACTTGCAAGCCAATCGACAAGAGATTTTAGTTTTGTCGAATCGATATCATGAAACGGATATGTATAATCTGGATGAATTGGAACAGAATGAATTTTTGAAAATTCAAACAACGATGGAGCATCTCGCACAGCTGGAGCAGTTAGACCTTTTGCCTCGATTTCTGCAACCCACCACTCAACGCAATATCCAGAGGGTATTAGTGGATGGTTTGACTTGAAAAAATCGCCATAAGTAGTTAGCATGTCTCCAAGGAAGAGAATTTTTGCTACATCTCGCTTTAGTGCATGAGCCTCTTGTAGAGTTCGAACTTTTGTAACTCTGCCGTTTTTTAGTAGCACTACTGGCGGTTCTAAGTTATCGTGAGATGAAACAACACAACCTTTGCCTGGCCGCTCGATTTTCATCTGAGTTCCAAATGCAAGAAAATTATCTAATAAAATCATTGTGGCAGGGTGAACATTCTTTCCCATCAAACTATTTGTCTCGCTTCGACCATAGCGAAGCCGAAAACCGCCGCGAATTGAAGGGTGTGCAAAAACAGGTCTGCCTGCAACAAGCCCTTCAAGATAAGTGCTGTCAGCTTTTACCTCGATCTTATCCTGTTTTGTCTTGACTTTGATAACTTTTTCAAGAAAGTCCCAGCCCAATTTCAGTTTCTTCGAGTACTTAAACAGTTTTGCCGCCTTTGCAGCAACACCCTCACAAAGAACTAATGGCACACCGCCCCTAACTCGATCAGTTTCAACTCCAGGAACACCACGATAAGCTGAGACTTCGACTTCTTCACTTGGTTCACCATCAATGCAAACTGGGCAGCTAGAAGTTATCACTTTGATGTGCTCCTCTGGTGGCATGTATTGAAGGTGAGCGACTCTTGATTCGTAGACCGTAACTTCTTCAATGTATCTCATTGATTGTGTTTCAGTTGCCCGATAATCGCCAACACCGCAAACTCTTCTTGCAACATCAGCAAACATCAAGCTCATCGCCGCAGCTGTTCCACCAGCACTTCGAATTGGCCCAGCATAATAGACTGCAACATAGTCTGAGCCATCAGGGTTTTGCTTTATTTTGACTTTTGCGATACCTTCAGTTGGTGCAACAAGAACACCTTCAGTAATTATACCAAGAGCACTTCGCACAGCCTGCTCGATTAGTTGCTCCTTTGAGCCTTTGAAAAGCTCACCAGCAGCAATTTTTCGCGCCACTTCAAATGCGATATCTTCTCGTCCCATGCCGCTTTTCTCTAAATTACGAATAACATCCTCTACACCAGGTGGGCCGACGATACCTTCAACTCTTGCGGCAACGTCTTTAGCAATTTTAACTTCCACATCGTCAGTAGGGTCAAAGCCTTGTTTTCGCGCTGCTGTTGCTATTGAGTATGCTCGCTTTAACTCATCACGAAGCATATCGTAGTAGATTTCACTTGCAGGCTTTTCCATAATTAGATCTGATGTATATTATCAACTAAGAAAAATAAATAGACTATCTTTAGCGGCAAAGTTCTTCAAAAAGATCGCCTTTATTTAAACGAGCAATTTTTCCAACAGTATCAGCCCCAGCTGCCCAAACTCTTTTTTGAATATTTTTTCTTACGCCGATATTTTTAGGAATACCTTGCTCATCAGGATCTTCTGCAATATATCCTTTTCGGTGTCTTGCGTATTCGTATTCATCCCATGCCGCTCCATAATCAGGGTTCGGTTTTACAACCAATTTTTGTACAACCACATCAACAAACCGACCAGGAACATGAGTACTTGCAAACCTAAGGGCCTCGGTCTTGAACTCGATGATTTTAAGTACAAGTTCAACTAATGCATTTGGATCTTCAAATGATGTGCTATTATAACCAGAAGACCGACCAAATCGTAGAGGGTTGGGACGTTCAACATTGCGCTTTGGATATGCAGCACGAACAAAATCATCTGCTTCTGAAGTGATACGAACTTCCAATAAACACTCG
>CAZZKB010000073.1:3135-5394 GCA_964654575.1 Microcaldota archaeon
AATATTTATATTCTAATCTGCCGAGGTAGCTCAGTCCCATTACTTTTGACTTATAACAGACTTATGGCAAAAGTAAAGGGGTTGGTCAAAAACCCGCAGGTAGTACTTCGAAACTTTTTTCGAAGGGTATATGCCGAGGTAGCTCAGTCGGCTAGAGTGCTCGACTCATATGCGCGAAATGACTTGAGGAAACGAAAGTCATGCAGCACCTTGTATGAGTGATGAGGAGTAATCCTATGACTAAACACTGCACTCTGAGAAATCGAGAGGCCGGGGATTCGAATGTGCCTTTTAGGAAAAGGCACCCCAAAACCGGGAACCCAAAAGGTTACTGAATTTTCCCCCCTCGGCAATTTTTTTCTTCTTTTGATTTGGTGTGAAAAAGAGTACAAAAATAATTTTACTTTTTAGAAGGTAGTTCCATTTATTTATAATATATTAAGTCAAGAAGAATTGGGATTGATATGAGCGAAACAGAAAAAATAATGAAGGGAATGTGTCCATCTTGCGACGCAAAGCTTGCTTTTGCAGAAGGTTGCAAAGTCTGCTATGGTTGCGGTTGGGGCGGCTGTTCATAAAAAGAGCAGCAATTTAAGTCTTTCTTTTAATAATAACTAATTGTTGAGATAAAATTCTATCTTAGAATTATTTTTCTCAAAATTTTAAATAGTAGAAAACATGTCCGCAAGCAAGGTTGCTCGTGGGCTCATAGCTCAGTAGCAGAGCGCTCGGTTTGCATCCGAGAGGCCGGGGGTGCGAGTCCCCCTGAGTCCATTTCTTCTGTTTTTCTTATATGACTTCGCGAGCTAAAGCTCGCTCGTCGGGTGCGAGTCCATATCTTCTTTTTAACAACAATTTCTTACAATTCCACGAATGATAACAGTTAAAAACACGAACTAACACCAATAATAGCGATAAACATGAGACTTTCATACTTTAACCAGGCAGTTGCTAGATCAAAGAGAAAGCCAAATAGGGGTTTGATTCAACGAGCAAAAGACAGTAAGAAAGCTTTTGCACTTGCAGCAACATTATTTGGAATTGGATGCTCTTTAGATAGATCAGCTCTAGATTTACCAATAGATGTGCAGACTCAAGAAGCAACTGTGGATAATGATTCAAATACAGAAAACAGAACAGATGCGCAGATAGTTAGACCGCCAGTAGATACGGGAGTTATCCAGAGAGATAGTGCAGTAGCTATGGACGTAAGACAAATTACAGATGCTTCAGCACCAGAAGTTATGGACGCACAAGTTATAGATGTTCAAATAGTCACTGATTCAAGACCGGTCGATACGATAACAACTGATACAATTAGACTAACCGACAGTGCAACTGATTCTGGAAGAAGTGACAGTGGCTTAGTCGGATGTACTAGATGTGCAAGCGGAGTAATCACTCCGACATTTGGCTGGCCAAGAGATAATTCTTTGATATCCAATGGATATTCATTTGTTAGGCCATTTTCTGATGCACGAGTACGAGTAAATTGTGCAGCTAATGGATCTGAGATTTGCACTGTTTCATTTGGCAGAGTTGGAGATATCCGGACTTGCACAGATGGACCAAATTCGATACGAATCAATTGGACTGGGTTAAACAGCACTGCTGGCACCAATGATTATATGATGACAATAGCTTGTCATTAATAACTTTCTAGAAGATTTCAAATTATGGGCAAAAAACTAGACGGCTTGCTGCAAATAGTATTTGCAATTGCAGTGATAATCCTAGTTGTATATTACTCAAGAGATCTAAAATATTTAGAAAAATACGGCTATATAGGCGCATTTGTAATTTCACTAGCTAGCTCAGCTACACTGTTTTTTCCAGCTCCAGGCTGGGCAGTTATAATTGGACTAGGAAAAGTTCTCGACCCGGTTTTGTTAGGAATTGTAGCTGGGCTTGGATCGGGAATCGGAGAATTGACTGGTTATATTGCCGGAGAAGGAGTCAGAGAGGTTCTAAATGACCGAATCAAAGAATCAAAGCAGATTCATGAGTTAGTGCAGAAATATGATGTGGTTGCAATCTTTTTCCTAGCCGCCATACCAAACCCGATTTTCGATGTGGCTGGAATTGCTGCTGGCGGAGTAAAAATGGAGTGGTGGAAGTATTTACTTGCCACAATTGCGGGTAGGATTATTAGATACGTAAGATTGGCAAAAATAGGTAGTGTAGCTTTTGGATAATCGCCGACATAACCTCTACTAAGTAATATAAATAAGCAAAAATCAACCATTATTATGGATAAAC
>CAZZKB010000074.1:0-5202 GCA_964654575.1 Microcaldota archaeon
TTTCCACGAACCAAAATTTTCAACTTCGAATAAATAGTCTTTTTCACTTGAAAGAACGCGAACTGAAGAATAATTTCGATAAGGATAGAAAATTGACCAAATTTCATTCATAGCTGCGTTAATTGCTCCGATAAGTTCAGTGCGCAAAGTCGTTTGAGTAGAGACAATTGCAGTTCGCATGGAGATTAACTCATCTTCAAGAGCAGAGATTTCAAGTATCTCTTTTTCGAGAGCCGAAAAAGAAGCGAGGTCTTTCTTTATCAGCTGGAGCATTTCCTCGTTTCGCAAAATGTCCAACTCAAGAGCAGTTGCTTCAGATTTGGACTTTTGAATTGAAACTGAAAGTGTCTCTATTTCGTTTCGTAGTGACTCGAACTTTGATTGATCAAAATCAATGGATTTCTGCTGCGATAGTAGAGAAGATAGTTGCTCTTTAGCAGATTTTAGTTCGATTACTCTTTTTTCAAGTAGACTAAGTTTTGATAACTCAATAGATTTTGAAGAATAGTTTTCGTTTAGAGAAACCGTTGCTTTTGAAAGTTCATCTTTCTCTGTACTTAGCGATACAAGAGATTCCTTAAGTTGTAATATTTTTGGAGCAGTCTCTTCAAGAGAAGAGAGAAGCTTTTGCAAACTGGCAATTGATTGAGATATAGATAGAGACTTGTTGAAAATTGAGCGAGTCGTCTCAAGCTCAGATTTACTATTTTGGATTTTTGCATTAATTAGAGAGAGTTCTGATTTCTTCTTCGATAGGAGTTCTTCTTTCTCACTCTTAAAATGACTCATCGAATTGGCTGAAAGGGAACTACTGCAAATTGGACAGGAAAGAAGCCCATCTTTCATTTTAGGGAGAATATCTGAAAGCTCTGAAATTTCTCTTAAGATTGATGATGATTCAGTGGAGGCAGAAATAATTTGTGCTTCGAGAGAAGAGATTTTTGATTCAAGGCTTGCAAGGTTGAAATCACCAAGAAGACTTGATAGTTCAAGGTTGTTTTTTTGGAGATTGTTAGTCAATTGCAACCTGTTTTTCTCGACCCCCTCAAGGCGAGAAATTTCTCTTGAGCAGAGAAGAATTTGTCCATCGATTGATTTTAGTTTTGAATTTGCATCAGATCGTGATTTTTCAATTTCTAAAATGGCAGCCTTGAGATTTGAAATTACAGAAGGATCAAAATCTGAAACCCCTGACTCGAGAGCTGAGATTTTGCCAGTAAGCATGGAAATAGACGATGAGATTGAATCTAATTTCATTTTTTTCTCTTTTAGAAGCAAATAGTCTTTGGAAATTGTTTGGTGAGATGAGGTTAGTTGCGCAATCGTGGTTTTTGTTAAATTTAGTCGCTCTTTTGATTGCGCAAGAAGAACTTCTTTCTCTGAAACAGACTTTTCAAGTGCGATCTTTTGCTTCTGATCAAAGCGAGATGAGAGTAAATCTTTCTTAGACTTAGTACGGCTGATAATAGTCACTAAGTTTGCCCTTGCAGATTCGAATTTATCAAGGCCAAGGAGAGAATCAATTTCAGTCTTTCTTCTTCGTGGGTCAAGAGAAAGAAAATGGTCTACGTTGTTCTGCTCGCAATAAATTGCCCTAGTAAAAAGATCATAATCTATAGATAGTAAGTTTTCCAAATAGCTTGTTACGGCACTAGTTCCGTGTTCAAGTAATGAACCGTTTTTGAAAAGTTCTGCTGAAGTTGAAGTGCCGCGCTTTGATCGCTCAATTATTCGCTCGATTTTGTAGAGGTTTTTTTCATATTCGAATTCTAAAATAACTTTTGAATTGATTTCATTTAATCGGACTAAATCTTCTAGTTTGACCTTTCTCCTCTCAAGAGCTGGAAATGTTCCAAAGATAGCAAATGAAATCGCGTCTAGAACACTGGATTTGCCACAGCCCATTATGCCGATGATAAGGTTTGTTCCTCCTCTAAACTCTAGATGCGTGCTCAGGTGAGAGCGAAAATTGATTAGAGTTAGAGATCGAATCATTGATTGATTATTGATAGAGAGGGAATTAAATTGGAAAGGAAACTGTCAAAAAGGCTCGTCCATATTATACCGTGTCATGACAGCAAGAACAATGGCAGATAGAGTATTTGACAATCAAAAATTGAAAAAATTGGGCATCAAGGCCGCAGAGTTTGGTCAAAGCTATGATGAAAGAAGACTAGCAGCAATCAATAAAGTATTGCTTGAACCTCTACAAGGACAAGGAGTTGTTTCTGCAGCTGGATTTGGCCCAATTATGGCATTTGCTTGTGCAATCACACTTAGTTCAGAAGAACCAGATGCAACAGTAACAAGAATATCAGGCAGATTTAAAGAAGCAAAATTGCCAGAAATGAATACACGCCAAAAAGGCCTTATGGCAAAAGCACTTAGAGAATTTGCAGCCGAATTCACACCTGATCAAATGGAACAGATGGGATTAGTTGGAATTCCAGCATTGGCTAAGAGTGACGTAGAAGGCAATCGACCAAAGCCACAATTTAATGGAGTTTACATAGTGAGAGAAAATGTCCCCCTTGTGCTTGATATAATGCACAAAGCAGGAGTACCCGGATTCATGAGAAATATCGGAAATGGAGAATATACCCACGCAACTTTTGAAATTGGACTAACTGGAGCCGGAACACGAGCTGCAAATGGCGTGATGTCAGTGTATCAAGCAAGATTTGCAACTAGATTGGATGGAAATGTAGATACACAATACGAATGGCCTAGAGCAATTGTAGAGGCACGAGATTATACGTTTGGAAGATCAGAATCAGACGCAATGCAACTACCAGAAGGCCACATAGCAATGGATCATGGACTGCCAGAAGCTTTGAGACAATTTATTACTACAAGGCACGTAAGAGCACTTCTTAGAAATGGAAGGTTGATTATAGGAAACCTCGATCCAAAGAACGGAATACTTGACAATGTTGCTCCAAACCCGGACACGTACTGGTTGTACTGATGGAAGAAGAAAATAATCTTTTGTATTTTCTTGCATTTCTTCTTTTAGGAATGATAGCTTATCCTTTCTTAGAAGGCAGCGGCTGGGGAGAGATTGCACTACAAATATTATTTTCAGCAACACTTGTTTCTGGAGTAATGATAGTTTCAGAAGATAAACGACAGACAAAAATTGCAGCAGTGCTTGCATTGCCAACGATCTTAAGCTCCTGGGCGGCACAGATAATAAGTCAGGATAAAACATTTCTAATTGTAAGTTATATTTTGTCAATAATATTCTACACATACACGATAGTTCAGATATTTCGATACATTAAGAGAGCCGAGATTACAAACAAATCGATATACGCGGCAGTCTGTATATATCTAATCATGGGAATCTTGTGGGGGCTTACGTATCTTATCATAGACCATTTTACTCCAAATTCATTCCTAGAAAATGGCAAGATTGTTCAGATTAGTAGAACTCAGTCGCTATACTATAGCTACATGACTCTAACTACGACAGGATATGGTGACATAGTACCGACAAACAAATATTCTAGAACAGCTGCTTCAATTGAATCAGTAACTGGAGTTTTGTATGTCGCAGTCTTGATATCTAGACTAGTAGGAGCATACAAATAGCTACTTCTTGCGAACTACGGATTTAATGAACAGTAAGATTATCGCGATTGCACCACCATAGTCAAATATAGGCACTAGAAGACAGCAGTAAACAAGAATACCGCCGCTTCCAAGAAGCGCAGTAAGTATTTCTGAAGAGTTGTGCAATGCGTGTAGTGTCGCAGCAATAGGAAGTGCGACTAATAGGCCAAGAGCTGGAAATGAGAATTTCCTCTCAACTAAATAGCCGATTATAGCACCAGTTATCGCAGTGTAAAAGCCATGATTTGCCGAGACGATAATCGACCTAACAATAACAAGTGAAACCCATGAGCCAATATCTGAGCCAACTGGATTTTGAATAAAGTAGAGCCAGTTTTCAATAAACGAAAAACCCATTCCGATGGCAAACCCATAAACAATGCCATCTTCGACCGAATTGAATTCTGGATGTTCTGAGAGAAGCGCGATACCGCTTCCCTTAAACAATTCTTCAAAGATAGGCGCAGCTAGAACAGTTCCTAAGACTCCGATTCCGAGCACTTCAAAAAATCCAGAACTAATCGAATTAAGACCGATTGCCATAAGGCTAGCAAGCATACCCCAGAAGAAAAACGTTACAATTATCCGTAATGGTTCTCGTTCTCGATAATCGGCATACCACCAGCCCAAAGTCCAGAGATACGGAATGATGAATGCAATTGCACCGCAAATGAGGAAGGAAAGGGCAGACCATGCGTCTTTCCATGCAGAAGAGTAGAGAGACATATAAAGGAGGATGATTACGACTCCAAGAAGCTCGATCGTCCAGAAATAGGGAGACGAAAGAAAAGAATTGAACTTTTGAAAGAGAGTTTTTGGATCTGAAAAGGGGTCGATGAGGTTTGAGAGTGTGTATTTCCTACCAGAATGAGTCGAATGGATAGAAGTATGAACTGCAAAAACACTTAGTGGAAAGAGGATTAATCCAAAGATGAAAATTGCAAATATAGATAGATAGGAGAGAAAATTGTGAAAAGGCTGCTCATAATCAGACCAGTTGAATTTGACTTTCTTAAGATCGCTATAGTAATCATGATCATTGTGAGAATAGTGAGCAAATATCGAATAGGTCGAGTCTTTCGAATACATATATGGAATTGAGACTGTGCAATTAGAGAGATTTGAATTTGGAATAATCTGAGAAGTGCAATCCGACTCGCTAACAAGGCGACCAGATGAAACTACATCTAAAAATAACAAATCATGAGGATCTGAAGAGGGAAGTGAAATCGAAGCGTTGAATAAATACGGTGAATCTGAAGCGGAGATGTTTGCCGGAAGATCAAGAACCTTTAGCGAATGAGAGTACTCATAATTGTGGAGAGTTGAAAGAATTGCTTCATCTTGAGATTGACCAACAAAAAATAGTGAGATAATGCTGATGAAAATTCCACTAGCGGCAAGTAGGATCAATAGGAGAAGGAAGAGTCGATTTACTGAGTGGATCATGTAAACGAAGAATAGATAAAACAATATAGTATAAGATAGTATTGGATGATGACCCAGGTGATCGCCGAGCAGCGCCCTAAGCCCTCAAAAGCCACGGTGTTTGTGATGAAGATTGACGTGCGGTCTGACAAACTAATT
>CAZZKB010000075.1:0-5096 GCA_964654575.1 Microcaldota archaeon
GTTTGATTTTATTTCGACTCGAATCTCAGTATATCCATTTGCTTCAGGAATATCTTTCAAGTCTGACCTTCCCCCAAAGATATAATCAATACAGCTGAAAACGTAAGACTTTCCCGTATTTGAAGCGCCTGAAAGTGCATTCAAACCCTTCACTAAATCAATCTCGGCCGGAGGTTTGTTCGGTCCAATGACTTGAAGTTTAGTCAAATAAATGCCATCAGTCATTCATTTTCTCCTCCAGAGTATTCACGGATAAATTCGCTGCCCCATTTCCCTAGGTTCTCGGTCATATATGCTGCTAATTTTCTATCGGAGAACTTTTCAAAATTTGAAATTACCCAATTTGCCCGTTGTTTCAACTTTCTGGCATAGCTAGATTCAAAGTAGTCTAAAAAATCCGCAGTTCTTTTAGACGACTTATACACGACCCCCGTTTTTGCGTATATTACTTCTATAAGCCCCTTTGAAACTAATAGACTTAATCCTTGCAAAATAATTTTTCTATTGACCAGAATCTCACATGATCTATTCGGTAAACACGGGTGCAAGCTGCTTGATTCACTGCCAGCATCTGCTGAATGAAGCAATAAATAATTATAGTAAATGATTCGTTGGGTATCTATTGCCTTATTTGTCTCATCAAATAAGAACAGGATACGAAGCCCCACTTCCAAGGGTGAATTGAAGAGATGCTGGCTTACTTTATCCATTTAATATCCTCTCGTTCATTTGCAAGATGGTGACAAATTCCTTTCCGGTCTCTGACTTCAAGATCATCTTTCAAGGGATTACCTGTGATGGAAATTTGCTCTGCTCTTTTTAATACTTTTTTTAATCGTTCAAAACCGTTCTTTGCATCTTCTTCGATTTCCTCAATAATCCCGTCATATACTTCTTGTTTTAGCTTATCAAAATAATTCGCATCTGGATCATAAGTATCTCTGCTGTATGCCTTTAGATAATCTGCTGAAAAAAAGTATTCGCGTTGTCTGTCAAAATGTGTCTTCAATGCGGGGTATTTTTCTAATTCCTTTGCGACAACTAGGTTGGCATCTACCTCTTCACCATATGCATCTAAAATTTTCTTTATGTATGTCAATTCGTTTTCTTGTATCTGTGCGGGGCAGACTGGGATGGGTCTTGGTTTATGTAATTTTCCAAAGCGCTTTGTGAAGTGAGGCGTATTCTTAAACTGTTCAATAAACTCATGAGGCGAAAGGTATCCAAATATAGAGTAATCAAAAGACTGTAAATACAGTAAGAATTCTCCGTCAAGTACAACCGTTTCTTTTTCCGTGATTCTTTTTTGACAGTGTTTCTCCCAATTAGAAATAACTCCCTCTTTCAATTTCTCTGGTTTCTCGAGCAGATCCCGTAAATCTGTTCCCACTCCGCAAGGAGACATAAAATAATATTTTCGTGGTGGGGGGTATTCTTTGTTAAATGCGTAGTAAATGAGTTTGCCGATTTCCACCCACACCATGTTGGGTTGGAGGGGGTGATCATAATGCTTGCATTGGTAATTATCCCATATGCCGGTTTCCTTGTTAACTGTGCAAATAACATCTCGACCTTTATCTCTTGGACCTCCGACTCTTTCCACTCGTTGATATTTAATATTAAGATAAGTTGAATTCCATTCTCTTATCAGTTCTTCGAACTCGTCTGAATTGTACAATCTAAGCAGTTTCACTGGATCAATTGATTTGGTAAGTATTTCCGAATTCATATGGTGGTATATTCTTGGTATCATTTTATTATACGTCATCTGTTGCTAATATACTTAGGCTATGGTGGGTTTAGCCACACAATTCTCCTTTCGCCCAGCTTCGTCGTTTTATACTACCGTATAAAATTTTACGTCCATTAATATGTAGCCCTTCACCCAAAAGTCTTGCATGGAAGAATCAGATGAAAAAGAACTGGAAAAGCAACTTCCATCTTGGACAATAAAACTGGCTAAATTGCTAGAAGTCGAAAAGACAAAAAACAAACAAAAGTAATGAGTTTTATGTTTTCTCTGCTATTTGTGGTGGTTAGCTGAAACTAATAAAGAAAAAGCTGGATGGTTGTTAATGAGCAAGCTAGAAGAACGGTTAGCGTTGTTGGAACATAGAGTGGCCTTACTGGAATCCTCTAAGGCTAAGGTTCCTGAAAGCAGCACTTCGATAAAACCACTGGGTGCTTTAGGCGTAGCATTTCTGCTTGATCATTTGAGCGACAGAATCATATCTCATCCTCATTTTGAAGGATATGACAAATACCTGGAAAGTATATTTAAATGCAAAATCACCAAAGAAAACCGTGTCGAATATGCTCACAAAGCGCGAGATCTTGGTCTTTCGATAATTGATGATGTGATAAAAGAACACGAGGCATCAAAGTTAGTTAAGTAAAGTTCCATTTGCTTCGGTTGGTAGAATTTATTTGTAGTGTTCTAACAAAAATAGTTCTGTTTTATCATCTACGGTAATTTTTTTCGAGAATTTTGGATCAGCTAATATGATAAGATTAAGAATAATTTTCTTTAATTTCATGAATTGTGCGTGATGCCTCATAAACTCAATTTCATTTAATTCGTAATATATTCGAAATTCAGGTTTGTCCTTGTGCACTCCAAATGACAGTTCTTTATAAATATCTTGAAGATTGCTATATACGAGCTCAGGAAATGCTCCGACTAGCGGTGTGGCAATGATAGCTCCCAGTATACACTCATGAGGTTTGTTTTTATTTGTCATTCCTCTGATAATGTTATGTTTGCGATCGTAATCAGTATCGTCCATCCACTCCTGGATATTTAACTGAATTGATGGGTTTTCTCTCATTTTCAAGTCAAAATATATTGCATGGGTTACTGTTTCATACATTCTTCTAAGCGGTAGTGATGCAGTTTCATAATTTCCAATGCTTAATAGATCCATAAAAAGCTGGACTTGATCTAGCATAATATAAAAAGACCACCATAAATTTTTGTTATTTTTCAAAAGATCGCTGTCGGGAGAATCTGCCAAACTATAAAGCCGATCATGAAAATCTGAAATGTCTTTTATCTCAGAAAACTTTTTTGTCATTGTCTCATTTATCACCGAGGTCAATGAACTTAAATATCTTTTCTGATTCTCTGCAGGAGCAGTTTGATACTCTTCTTCCATGTCTTCATGTCTTTTTACTTCTTCGTCTGAAGGCATTATACTTTCATAATTCTCCAACTCATAATTAATGTTGATGCGCGCATAGTGTTTCGCGTCTTCATTAATGCGCTTTTTTAAATCAACATAATTGTATTTCAAATGACCCTGAGCCCCCAAAATCAATTTGGGGCTAATAATTGGTTTAACCTTAGAAGTAAGACACGGATTTTTTTTAATTAAGACGTAATTATCATAGAATATAAGAAGAAAGTTTTGTTTATAATCAGAAAATTTGTAATCAACATCAGAAAAGTCGGTTTCGATAATCCTGTCCAGCTCATTGAAGTATTCAGAAAACCAAATAACTGTTTTTTGAATAAATGGCTCGTCAAACATATGAAGCACTTCGGTGAAAGTATTTTGATATCTTGTTTCTTTCTCTCTTTAATTATTTGCTAGCGCAATTGATCTAGAATGTGAAATTGTAAAACGCTTATACGGTTTCGAATAATCCAAGTATCTGGGCATTATTGGTTTATCCCCAACTGCGCCAATTTTCTCTTAGTAAATTCCACATATTCAGGATCTTCCCAAAGCTTATTCATGACATTATTCGTTGTAGCTTTCGTTTCCTCGATCTTCTGGATTATTTTCTCTTCAAGTGGCAATCCACATTTAGTACAGAATCTCGAAACCGGAGCGTTATGATCTTTGCATCTTGGACAAATCCGAACATTTAGCTTCTCAGATTTCGTTTCTTGAACCTGGACCAATCCCTGCAACTTCAATAGCGCATTATCCACATCACGGCCAGAAAGATGTACATATGTTGCGGCCATCTCAGAACCTTGAACCCATCCGAAATGCTCTTTCATTTGACTTTCAGTCAGCTTATTTGCCAAAGCAGTAGCTCTAGAATGTCGAAACAAGTGCGGATAGATCCGTTTCTTTATCCCAGCCTTAGTTGCATATTCCTTTAGTAATGTATAAACAGTGCCATGACTAAGGTTCTGAGGTTTTTTCTTCTTGCTATTCCTCCAAGTCGAGTGCCAGAGCATCGCTTCTGGATCCTTGCCCGATGGGTGCAATTCCATCCAAGACGCCAGTGCAGGGGCAGAGCTGATAATCCTAACTCGCCTATCACCTGTTTTACCATTGACCCTTAGGATAGCTCCATACTCGTCAAACCCAATATTCTTCATCCGCAAGGTAAGTATTTCTCCAATCCTGCAACCAGATTCGTATATCATTAGTATGAACGCCTTGTCTCTTGGATTCCCTGCTGCTTCTACTAATTTCAATACTTCGTCTTCGGTTAATAATTCCTCAGGCAGCTTGTGCTTCTTGTTCTTTAATTTGGGTTTAAGCCATACGATCTTTGACGGCATTACTTCGTCATTGCCCTCAAGCCACTTGTAGAACATCTTCAATACGATCTTCAAGTCATAGCGGGTATGCTCGGCTAGTTCAGTATTTTCCAATTCGCCTACTGCCATTACTAAGTCATCTTTAGTAGCTTCCTTGAATGGTTTTTTTACCCACTTGGCCCAGTATTCCATGCAGTAGATAACCTTTGCTACCCTGCCATGGCTCGAACCCTTTGCGAGCCGTACTCTTGAAAATGAGACTATATCCTTCTTGTTTTTCTGGTTTATTTTCGGCTCGTTTTCCAGCTTTTCCAGTGCGCTTTCCAAACGCTTCGGATAGTTGTACAGATCTATGTCCGCCATACCTTCCATCTCCAGCCGATGGACTACTTTTAACTTCATGCCAAATTTGGCATTGCAGCGCTAACAAAAGTGAAGACTTCAGATCTGCTCTGAGAGTCTTCCTCCTGCATTTATGCTCCTATTCTTAGACCGTAGAATCAAATTACGACGTTTGTGGAAAGAAGTATTAAATAGGAAAAATCGCAAACTACTTTTGATATAAAAATGAAAAATATTTTCACAGCAATAGCTG
>CAZZKB010000076.1:0-4990 GCA_964654575.1 Microcaldota archaeon
AGTTTAATTCCACCATATCTCCTTTTGTTCCGGATCGATCGTGTAAAAGATGAGCAACCGCATTCTTACCAACTCCAGGTTCTCCAAGTAGTAAGATTGGAATGGGAGTCGCTGCTAGAGTATCGACTAAATCCCTTAAATGAGAAATTGCGGGGCTTTTTCCAACCAAAGCCCAAGATTTCTTTTTTACACTTCCATTTTGATTACCAGGAGAAGCTTGTCGAACACTAGGGTGCATGACAATATTCAATGGTGCATAAAGGATATAAACGAGTTTGAATTTTAGCTTTATAAAAATTCGAAATAAATACCTCAAACGAAACGCTTAATTAACATCGTACTAAATGCTTTCTTATGATCGGCAAGATTGAAAAGCAAATATTAGCAGATTTAGAAGCCAAAAAGGGTCTTTTGTTCTCCGTGATAGATCCTATGGACTATTCATCACTTGATCAAGCAGCAAAAACTGCAAAGAATGCTAACGAAGCCGGAGTCGATGCAATCCTTATTGGAGGCTCAACCGGAGTTCAGGGAGATGCACTTGACATAGTAGCAAAAGAAATCAAATCAGCTAGTTCAGTCCCTGTAATTCTCTTTCCGGGAAATATCGGAACACTAACAAAATACGCAGATGCAGTATATTTCATGTCGATGCTAAATTCGAGAAACCCATACTGGATTAGTGGCGCACAACTGCTAGCAGCACCAATGCTTCGGCAATACAAAATAGAGGCACTGCCAACAGCATACGTAGTAGTCGAACCAGCGGAACCGTCGGATGGGTCGGAGATGCAAAGATAATCCCAAGGGATAAAACTAAAATCGCAGCAGCATATGGAATGGCAGCCGAAGCAATGGGCTTTAGATTTTTGATAACTGATGCAGGAAGCAACCCACCTCAAGGACCGATACCATTAGAGATGGTAAAAATGGTCAAAAGCTGCATAACAATACCATACATTGTCGCAGGTGGAATAAAAACTTCAGAGCAGGCAAAATCAGTCATCAAAGCAGGTGCTGATATAATTCAAGTCGGAACTGCATTTGAAAAAGACGGATCAGTAAATAAGATTAAGGATATGGTAAAGGCAGTGCGAGAAGGAGCTAAAGGAAGATAAATATAATTAACAGTATTTAGTCAGGCTCAATATGAATACTAACTTCCTTTACAGTTGGGACTTTTTCTATTATTTTATTCTCTATTTCATGTGAAATTTGATGAGCAGTTATTATGTCCATTTGATGAGGAACATGAATATGGACATCAACGAGTATGGATTTTCCAGCTAAGCGAGCTCGAAGTTTGTGGAATCGAGTTATCCGTTTCTCAGAAGCAAGAACTTTTTCAATTTTTGATAGTGTTTTTTCATCAGGACTAAAGTCCATAAACACCTTAAATGAATGAACACCTAGATCAATTGAAAGGTAAAGCATGATTAGACCAACAAACGCTGCTGCAATTGGATCTGCAATTGGAAAGCCAAAGTGCATGAAGAAAAGACCAATAAGTACCGCGATTGAACTAAGAGAATCTGTTACAAAGTGGGTCGAATCTGCTTCAAGTGCAGAACTGCCCTCATCATGAGCAACTTTATCAAGATACTTTGAAGTAAAGTAAGTTATTGGAATAGTAAGAATCATCAAACCGAGGCCTATTTCTGACGATTTAATTGGAGTTGGATCGAGAAATTTTTGATAAGACTCAAAGAGAATTACTGATGCTGTTCCAGCTAGAAGTAATGTCTGTAAGAGTGATGAAAGATTTTCAAATTTATCATGACCAAAGTGGTGAGTCCGATCGCTTGGCTCTTGAGCCTTTTTGATTCCAAAATAAGCAAAGAGTGATGAAAGAAGGTCGAAAAATGAATGGGCTGATTCGGCATAGAGACTGATGCTGTTAGTTAGGAAAGCAGCGGCAAGCTTACTTATTAGAAGCAAAACATTGACTGCTACTGAAGTTAGAGCTGCACCAAGCTTTTTTGCCATAATTATCTATAGAAAGCTAGGATTATTAACCTAATAATCGAAATAAAATTGATCAACATGAACACTTCATTTATCGAATTTCTAGCTAGAAACAATGCTATTAGGTTTGGTGAATTTACCCTTAAAAGCGGAAGAACTTCGCCTTATTTCATAGATATGGGAATATTGACAAGCGGCAATGCAACGGTAGAACTGGGCAAATTTTACGCTGCGAAGATAAAGGAAGCTTGTGGAGATAATTTCGACATCGTCTTTGGCCCAGCATATAAGGCAATACCAATGGCAATAAGCACAACAATGGCTCTAAGCAACATGGGCATGGATAAAAAGTGGCTCTTTGATCGAAAGGAAGTTAAATTGCATGGAGCTGATGCAAATACAGCGTTTGTAGGCTCGCAAAGCATAGATCATGGTGGAAAGGTTGTAATATTAGACGACGTTATCACAACTGGCGGAACAAAAATAGATGCAATAAACAAACTAGAAAAATCACTAAAGGCAGAAGTAGTAGCCGTCATAATTGCAGTCGACCGGATGGAAAAAGGCAATATGAAGAGCGCAATTGAAGAATTTGAAGAAAATAGTGGAGTTAAGGTTCATGCAATAACGGACATAAGTTCGATATTCAATCATCTTAAAGCAACACCGATAGATGGCAAGATATTAGTCGGTCCTAAAACATATGCAACATACCAAGAATATATGAAGAAATATGGTGCAATGAAAAGCCAATTCTAATTAGCTCTAATTTTGGCAGTATTCTATTATTTTTAACTTTAAAATTAAAGAAAAAATTACGAAACAACAAAGTCTGAGATTACTTTTTTTGCCCTTCCCTTTAGTATAGAACCTTTTAGCAAATGATTCAGCTGTTGCTTAGTAAATGAGTGAGATGAGCGATCAACAAGTTGTAGTTGTGCTTCTTCACTTGAAACGTTGCCGCTTGAAAGGACAGAGTATGCTTGGGAATTGTCGATAATATTAACCAGACGAGTTTGAGCGTATTCGGAATTGATCTTGCCACTTAGAAGTAAATTGGCAGCCTGACTAGCCTTTTTCTGAGCCATTTCCTTACTTGGATGAATCATTGAATTGCCAACACTGAATCGAAATATTGCTGCAAAAATAACGTTTATGATAACTGCTGAAGGAAGATCGAAATTAAAACCGGCAACAAAACCTGCAGTCTCAAGAGCAGCAGGAATTACAAAGCCAGCCCCCCAAGCGATGTTAGAATTATTTTTCGATCGCTCTTCATTTTCTAAATAAACCGAACAGATATTATCTGCCAATTGATTTTGTAAATCATGAGGCAAGTTCTTTATTTTACTATAAGGATTTGACTCAATCGATTCGAGAGAAGAAGATTTGGCAACAACTTTGCCTTTTTTAGAAGATTTTTTCTTCTCGAGTAAAGCTTTTACAACAGCCTTGCGTTTTGAATCTAAGAGCACCGAGTGCCTTCGAAAATTATCTTTCTTTTTAGCCTTAATTTCCTTTGTTACATGTTTCTTTGAAGCTAGCTGTTTCATCAATCAACGCCTCTAATATAGAGGTACATACACCAACATGGTTTATAAACCATTAATCTGCTTCGAGGCAAAATTACAAAATAACGAAGCTAAGAAACGAGTCATCAATGTGAGTTACAGTTAGCAGAGTGCATTTTGCACTGGTTGAAAGAACTTGACTAATACTTGGCTTTGTACGACCATTATCAGATGAAATAAGTTCTTTTATATAAGTTCCTGCCTCAGCAGTAACATCGATAGTTCCAACATTTCCAGAGATTTTTGATAGTTTGATATCCTTTATTTTTCGATACCTAGTTATATTAGCACGCCGATGTGCAACCCGCTCTGGAGTGAATTGATCAATAGTTTGACCTAAAAGAGATGAGACTACTTGAATGTCAGTAGGCGAAAGATCCCGACCAAATTCAGTTAGTGCAGAGTATGATTTGTCAAAATGCGATTCAGTAACTAGTTCGACAGTGGAGCGAGAGACGAATTTCAAATCGGAAACACTTACTTCACCAGTTCGTGAAATAACAATTGCGAGTTCTTCCAAATTGACAATCCTTTTTTGAGGGTTTTTTATCTCCATGACAAATGGCCTTCCGCCAGTGTTTAGTGCATCCACATCTTCTCGACCTGAGGCATGAAGCACATAATCATCAGAAGCAAATGCCTTTTTCATAGGCTCGCCGATTCGTTCTTCAACTGACTCGAAATTCTTGCCACTTCCAGAGCAGTTTTTACAGCCAGAGCCAAAGCAATCAGAGCATTTCCATCGGCTTTGTGAAAGACCTGCCTTAAATTTCTTGTACCTGCCAAAAATAAAAATTTCTGATTTTGAAATAGAAATTTGCTTTGAAACAGGGTCGATAGAAAGTCTAATGTCTCCTTCAGAGCTAGTTGAAAGGTTAGAGCGAGCTGACAGAAATTCTATGATATAACGATTTAGATAGCTCTTGATACTCATCGCTCCGCTTGATTTAATGTCCCACAGATAGTCTTCTCTAGTTAACCAGTCTTTTGGTATTGTCGTTGAAATGCTGAAGGTTTTGCAATCAATTTGAAAAGATAATGCGTCTGCAGCCATAAGTAAAGTCGACTCTAGGTTTGAAAGTGCTCCTTGGCATAGATAGCAGTCAGAATCAGTTGATTCAAATGAATTGGAATTAGCACTATTGCAAAAATTACAGAGTTTCATTAGAATAAGATATAAATAAGAAAAAATTAAAGGAGATACTACTTTCTGCTCTTCTGATTCATCAAATAGTATGCAGCACCACCAAGTATGATGATTAGCAAGATAATCATCAGCCAGAAGCCAAACCCATTATCAGATGGGGTTGGCTGCTGTACTGGTTCTGCTGGCGCAGGAGCTGGAGCAGTTGCAGAGACACTCAAGTTCTGCAATACTTCACCATTTCTTACTAGAGCAAGGCTGTATTGACCTGCAACTGAAAGTGGCAGGCTTACTTGACCATTCTGAACTG
>CAZZKB010000077.1:0-4977 GCA_964654575.1 Microcaldota archaeon
TCGAGGTCACTCACACATTGCAGCACACAATCCTCCATGCCTTGCGGCAAAGGTTGGTGATGTAGTTGAGTTGTCTGAAACAAGAAAACTTAGTAAGACTAAGGCTTGGACAGTAGTTAATGTTGTAGGTGAAAAGGCATGAAGGGCTTAACAAGTAACATTACAAAGACGCTAACAACTGGTACAATGATGACTTGCTCTGATAACAGCGGTGCAAAAGTCATTTACATTATCGGTGCAGTTCGATACAAAGGTACTCGATCCAAATATCCAAAGGTCGGTATTGGTGATATAGTAATCGCATCAGTAAAGAAAGGTAAACCAGACATGATCAAGAAAGTCGTAAAGGCTTTAATCGTCAGACAAAAGAAAGAATTCAGACGACCAAACGGCATGCGAATCTTCTTTGAGGACAATGCAGCAGTCTTGATCAATGATGATATGCTCCCAGTAGGAACAGAAATCAAGGGAGTTGTCGCTAGGGAAGTTGCAGAACGATTTCCAAAAGTAGCAGCAATTTCAGCAGGTGTTGTATAATGAAATCCGATACAGAACGAAAGAAGTTTTACACAGAACCTCTTCACTTAAGAAAGAACAGGTTACACGTTCACCTCTCAAAAGATTTGCGAGGAAAACTAAAGACCAAAAAGAGAGCAGTTCTCTTAAGAAAGGGCGATACTGTAACAATTTTGCGTGGTCCAAAATCTGGAGCTAGCGGAAAAGTTAGCAAAGTCAGCGTTCTAAGAAGAAAAGTCTTTGTTGAAGGTGTGGTTGCAAAAACTGCAAAAGGAAAAGAAGTTGCACTTGCACTTGAGCCATCCAATTTGCTTTTGACCGCTCTTGAATCAACTCCTGAGAGAAAAGAAATTTTCAAAGATGAGGCATTTGCAGTAAAGAAAGAAGCAAAGAAAGAGGTCAAATCCGAGCCAAAAACTGAGGCAAAAGTTGAATCTAAAGCTCCAGTAAAATCAGGCAAGGAAAATGTCGGCGATTCAAAGCCGCAGAAGCATGAGCAGGCTCATGATCACTCTTCGCACTCACACGTGCAGGAACACAAAAAACAATAAAGGTGAATACTTATGGCAAAACGAGGAGGAACAAATCATCTTAAGCGATTGGCAACTCCAAAGGCAGTTCCAATCAAAGATAAGAAAGCAAGGACTTGGATTCTCAATACGGCTCCAGGGCCTCATGCAAAGAAACACTCTCTTTCATTAGGTGTTCTTTTGCGAGATGTTTTGAAGGTCGTTGCATCTTCAAAAGAAGCAAAGAAAATTCTAACTGAAAGAAAGGTCTCTATCGATGGTCGAGTTAGGGCTGATGTAAAATTCCCAGTTGGATTAATGGACTTAGTAACTCTTTCAAACGGAAAGACTTACCGAATTGTTCTTGATTCAAAAGGCAGATTGATGCCACTTGAACTAGAAAAGAATCCAGAAAATAAGATTGCCCGAGTTGTCGGAAAACAGACAATTCCTGGTGGCAAATTGACTTTATCCCTTCATGATGGCAAGACTCTCAGTTCAGACAACCATGTGAAAGTTGGTGACAGCGTTGTCGTATCACTTCCAGTTGCAAAACTAAAGTCTCATTTGAAGCTTGAAAAGGGTGCTCGATGCCTAATTAGAGAAGGTAAGCACGCTGGTTCAATCGTCAAATTAATGGAAATAATTCCAAGAAAGGCAGGAAAGCCTTCAGAAGCAGTCGTTTCAAACAAAGAGGATGGCGAGTTCATTACAGTCGCAAAGTACCTCTTTGTAGTTGACGATTCTTTCTCAACTCAATAAAGGTGAATAAAGATGGACATGCGCGAAATATTGATTGAAAAAGTCACAGTAAACATCGGTGTCGGCTAACCAGGAGATCGACTTGAGCATGCAAAAACATTGCTTAATCGTCTTAGCGGTGGACACACTCCAATCGAAACAAATGCTAAGCGAAGAGAGCCTGTATTCAAGTTGAGAAAAGGTCTTCCAATTGGTGCAAAAGTAACCCTTCGAGGAGAAAGCGCAAAAATTTTCCTTGATAAGGCACTTTCAGCAAAGAGAAAAACTCTAAAATCTCAAAACTTCGATAAACAGGGCAATTTCTCATTTGGTGTTCATGAGTACATCGATTTTCCAGGTGCAAAATACGATCCAACTATGGGTATGTTTGGTTTTGATATCTGTGTCTCATTAATGAGACGCGGAAGGCGAGTTGCGCTAAGACGAAGCAAGCCTGCCAAGATTGGCAAGAATCAGCGGATCACGAAGGATGAGGCAATTGAATATGCCAAGTCTTCATTGAGTGTGAAAGTTGAGTGATGTTTATGAAATTATCAACACAAGAACGATATAAGGGTAAGGGAACTAGAGTTTGTCGAAACTGCGGCAACTCAAGAGCCTTAATTCGAAAGTATGGTC
Organism: Microcaldota archaeon; assembly: GCA_964654575.1. Lineage (GTDB taxonomy): Archaea > Micrarchaeota > Micrarchaeia > Anstonellales > Bilamarchaeaceae > Bilamarchaeum. The sequence continues at coordinate 2,406 of CAZZKB010000077.1, forward strand.
TTTTCGTCTGCAGAAGATGCTTTAGAGACATGGCCGAATTAATCGGATTCAGAAAATATGGGGGCTAGATATTTATGACAGATCATCTTGCTGATGCATTAAACACATTAAAGACACATGAAATTGTTGGTCAGAACAAATGTTCAGTTAAAGCAACTCGACTTGTCGGGGAAGTTTTAAAGCTTCTAAAAGAGCACAACTACCTCAAAGAATACAAAATCGTAGACAATGGTCGAGGCGGAACATTCGAAATTCAATTAGATGGTAGGATTAACGACTGCGGTGTTATTAAGCCAAGAATGCCGGTTAAGCGAACCGAGTGGGCAAAAACAGAGCAGCAGTTCATCCCAGGTTTTGGAGTCGGACTTTTGATTGTTTCAACATCAAATGGTATTATGACAAACGCAGAAGCTGACAAGAAAAAGGTCGGCGGAAGGCTTTTGGCCTACGTTTACTAAAGGGTGCTATTGATGATAAGTTTACCAGATGGTGTGAATGCAAATTTTGCTGATCACGTTCTTAAAATAAAAGGACCAAGCGGCGAAGTTGCAATTACAATTTCAAAATTAGTCAAGCTTACAATCAACGGAAAGAATGTTGAAGTGGTTGCTGATGATTTAGCACTAGTTAACTCAACCGAATCACTTATCAACAGTGCATGCAAGGGTGCAAAGGAAGCGTACAAGCGATCCTTCAAGGTAATCTATGCACACTTTCCAATCTCGTTTGAAGTTAAGGGTAAGGAAATTACAATAAAGAATTTCCTTGGTGAAAAGCAGGCAAGAAAAGCAAAGCTTGTTGGCTCAACTAAATTTGAGGCTAAGGGTCAGGCAGTAACTGTCTCTGGGCCAGATAAATATGCAGTTGGTCAAACTATTGCAAACCTTCGATCTGCAATGAGAATAAAGGACAAGGATGGAAGAATTTTCCAAGATGGCCTTTATGACGCAGCAAGCGAGTAAAGACGGTGAATACTTATGGCATTAATGAATAAGAAGAAAAAACCAAAGTTCAATGTTCCAAACCTTGGCTTTATGGGCAGCGTTAAGGCAAGGTGGAGAAAACCTCGTGGTACTGCAAACAAGAAAAGAATGAAGTACCGCTTCATGGGAAAACTACCAAAGATCGGCTACCGAAATGCGGTTGCTATTCGTGGTATGCACCCAAAGAACAAGGCTGAAGTCTTGGTAAATACTCCAAAGGATTTAGTTGGATTAAAGGATGTTGTTGTAAGAATTGCAGCAACTGTTGGCGGCAAGAAGCGCAAGGTTATCGAGGATCAGGCAGTTGGCATGAAACTTGCAATTGCAAACCCAAGATTCCACAAAGTAGACTCAAAGAAATTTGAGGCAAAGCCATCATCATAAGGTGTTGAAAAATGACATTACAAACTGTTCGAAGACTCGCAGCGGATATTCTCCATGTGGGCGAAAACAAAATCAGAATTGTTCCTGAGATGATTGGCGAAGCAATGGGTGCCTTAACTAGAGAGGATGTTCGAAACCTCATCAAGAAGGGCGCAGTCAAAAAGCTTCCAAATCAGGGTCGTGCAAGTACTTTTAAGAGAGATCGAAGAAGTGCTGGTCGAACTAGGGGTGCAAGAGTAACTGAGAAAGAAATGTGGATGCAAAAGGTCCGCGCTCAGAGAAAATTCCTTGGTGTCTTGGTTTCTGAAAAGGCTCTTCCAAAAGAGCAGAAGAGATCAATCTACTACAAAATCAAGAGTGGTATCTTCAAGAACAAGAGGGCAATGCTTCTTTACTTAAAGGACAATAGTCTTGTTTCAGAAAGCTATGAACCAAAGAAAGTCGTTCCAGTAAAGTCTGCTCCAGTTGCAAAGCCAGTGCAAAAAGCTCCAGCTGCTACTCCAGCAGCAAAGCCAGCTCCAGTAGCAAAGGCTCCAGCAAAAGCTGATTCAAAGAAGAAAGGTGAAACTAAATGACAAAAGCAACAAGTCCTATTTTCAAGGTTTCGTTTAGAAGAAGACGAGAAGGTAAGACTAATTTCGTCAAGAGATTAGCTCTTATCAAAAGCGGTCTTCCACGATTGGTAGTTCGAAAGAGCAACTCTGGAATTCTTGCACAATTTGTCCAGTTTGACGAGAAAGGCGACAAGACTCTATTAACCGTTAATGGAAGTCATCTTTCAAAGAAATACCAGTGGCCATCAAAAAGAAACGCTTGGACTGCATATTTAGTCGGTTTAATGGCTGGCAAATTAGCAGTTAAGAAAGGCATTAGCGAGTTCGTTCTCGATTTAGGAATGCAGACTCCATCAAAGGGTGCAGTTCTTTTTGCAGCTCTAAAAGGTGCAATCGATGCTGGTCTAAAGGCAGATTGCGATATGGAAAAAGTTCCAGAGCAGAAGCTCTCAAACCCTCCAGAAAAGGTTAAGCCTCTATTCGAGCAGCTTAAGGGTAAAATCGCTGGGTGATACTTATGGCAGAAAAAGTAAGAACAATCAGCAAGGAAATGTGGCAACCAAGAACACTTCTTGGTCAGAAGGTCAAGAATGGTGAAATCACAACTCTTGAAGATGCTCTCGAAACAGGAAAACCAATTCTTGAGCCAGA
>CAZZKB010000078.1:0-4902 GCA_964654575.1 Microcaldota archaeon
CTTCTTCAGTTCCTTGAGCTAATTTTTCAAACAACTCTACTGGATCAAACCTCGTTACTTTGCCCTCAAGCGCCTTTCTTAACTGTCTTAGGGCAATTTCTTTTGCTCCTCCACGCTCTTCTTTCAAATCCTTTATTTTTTCTATTTTCTCTGCTAAATTTTCACTTTCAAGTTTATTATCTATATAAACATCCTTCTGGCTGTCAAAGCTGATATCTGACCATTTCGCTCCTTCTTTGAGCTTTCCACAAACCTTTATCGCTATCACACATTCTGGATATTTTTTTCTCAATTCCTCAACTTTGCTATTAACAATCAAAATAGCATCCTCTCTACTAGCTTCTTTTAGTTCAATTTCTTCATAAAAAAACTTTCTGCATTCAATTGCTTTAAATTCAGATTTTCTCGTGCTAGTATCGTAAATAAAGTATCCACGCTCAATCATCTGCTCTTTTTTCAATTGAGTTATTACTGTGCTTCCAGGAATCAAAAACCTTCCATCAAGCTTCTGATGCACCTCGTGTATATGGCCATTAATTATCAAATCAAAGGGCAATTTTTCTAGGTCATCTAATGACAGTTCTTCATCTGCTGGGGTGGCCATAACTTCCTGAATTGATTGGTGCAGTATCAAAATTCTAAACGCTTCTTTATCCGGGCTATATCTCTGCATAACTCTACTTAGTGCTTCTCTTGCATATTCTTCAGGAACGCTTCCCATTCCAAACATTTCTATTTTTTCGCCGTTTTTTTCGTATTTTGCAGCTTCTCCGTGTAATAATCTTACTTTTGCTGCTGATGCAAGCAATTGGGCAGGATTAACTAAATCCTTAGTTCTTCTCTCATGGTTTCCATAAATTGCAAAAACAGGGATAGTTGCTTTATTAAAAATATCAACAGCTCTCTTTAGTGTCTCGAGCTTTGGAACTTTTATGTCGAATATATCTCCTGCACAAATTATGATATCTGAGCTTTCAGAAGCTGACACTATCACCCGTTCAGCCTGTATATATGAGTCCTCTTCGAATCTATTGTATCCTAAATGAGGATCGGAGAATATCGCTATCTTCATAAACTCAACTGGGTATCTATCATTGTTTAAAAATATATAGTAGCATACATTTATTCCTACGTTTAACGGTTTTTCGTTGATCTAGAAATTCTTATGGGCCCGTAGCTCAGCCCGGCTGGAGCGCTCGACTGATAAGTCCTTCGTGACCTGAAGGTCACTCGGAGATCGAGAGGTCTTGAGTTCAAATCTCAACGGGCCCACTATTATATTCAAATAATCTATTTCTCATACGTTGTATATGAAAAACATTTTCAATATTCTAAAATGGGGAATTTTGCTTTGGCTTTTTGGCTATTTACTGGGTTTTATCTTATTTTTCATAGTCCCGCCATCAATTTTGGGTTGGCTCATCATGCCTTTTGGACTTCTCGCAACATTTTATGTTTGTCTAAAGAAAACAGAACTTCAAAGTCTAAACAATTCAATTTTCACTGGTTTAGTTTGGCTCATCACTGCAATAATTTTCGATTATCTATTCATAGTCAAACTTCTCTCCCCATCTGACGGGTACTATAAGCTTGATGTCTATATCTACTATGCATCAACATTGTTCGTGCCAATCATCACTTTCCTTTGGAAAAGCAAGAAATAATTTTTGTTCTCGTAATTTTTTTCTTTTGTGTTTTTCAGTGTTTGACCGTCAATTAGGTCTTCCGAGAGGAAATATTTTTCTTTTAAACCCTCGCAAACAATCTTTGATGCTTTAGAAAAAAAAGAGGTCGGGAGTATGGTAGTAACCAAAATAAAGAAGAGAGATGGCTCAGTAGTAGATTTTAATAAAGACAAGATCGTTCAGGCGATTTTCAAGGCAGCTCAGGCTGTTGGCGGTAGCGACATCATTGAAGCAGAAAAAGTTGCTGCTAAAGTTGTAGAATTAGTAAATGCCAAATTTGGTGATGCGCAACCAACCGTTGAAGATGTCCAAGATATGGTCGAGAAGGCATTGCTAGAGACCGGACACACTACAACTGCAAAGGCCTACATTATCTATCGACATGAAAAGTCCGTAGATCGTGAAATGCGAGCAGCAATTCTCGGTGTTCAGGACGACTTAAAACTTCCAATCAATTCACTTCAAGTTCTCGAAAAGAGATACTTAAAGAAAGACGAAACTGGCAAAGTCTTAGAGACTCCAAGTCAGCTTTTCAGAAGAGTTGCAAAGCACTTAGCTTCAAACGAAGTAAATTATGGTGCAGATGCTGCGACTGCCCAAAAATACGAAAATGCATTTTTCGAAATCATGACCAATTTCGAATTCCTGCCAAATTCTCCGACTTTAATGAATGCCGGTTTGGAATTAGGTCAATTGGCAGCATGCTTTATCCTACCTGTAAAGGATGACATTGAACAGATTTTTGATTCAGTTAAACACCAAGCTATCATTCACAAGACTGGTGGGGGGACTGGATTCTGTTTCTCATACATCAGACCAAAGGGTGACTTTGTTAAGAGTACTGCTGGAGTAGCATCTGGTCCAATCTCTTTTATGTCTGCATTTGATAATGCAACAAACGTTATCAAGCAGGGTGGTAAGAGAAGGGGTGCAAACATGGCAACTATGCATGTTTGGCATCCAGATGTAGAGGAATTTATTGTCGCAAAACAGACTCCGGGGGTTTTGGAAAACTTCAATGTGAGTGTAATGGCCGATGATAAATTTATGCAGGCAGTTGATGCAAATGCAGAGTACGAACAAGTAAATCCAAGAAACGGCCAAACAATTAGAAAAGTTAGTGCAAGGGGCATTTTCAAGATGATTGCATACAGTGCTTGGAAATCTGCCGAGCCAGGATTGTTATTCATTGATGAAATGAATCGAAAGAATCCAACTCCAAAAGATCCAATTCACGCAACAAACCCTTGTGGTGAAGTTCCAATGCCTGATTTTGAATCATGCAATTTGGGCAGTATCAATTTAGCCAAATTTGTTGATTTAGATTGGAGCAAGACTGACTGGAAAAACAAGGTTCGATGGGATCGGCTACGTTATGTCGTTCGACTTGCAATGCGCTTCTTAGACAACGTCATCGACTTAAACAAATATCCAATTCCTCAAATTCGAGATCAGACACTAAAGAATCGAAGAATTGGTCTTGGTGTAATGGGCTTTGCAAAGATGCTCTACAAACTCGGTATCCCATATGATTCAGAAAAGGGATACGAAGTTGGCGAGCAAATAATGAAGTTCATTAATGACGAGGCTCGAAAAATGAGTCATGAACTTGGTCGAGCTAGAGGCTCATTCCCTTCATTTAAGGATAGTCCTCTTTCGGCAAAGTATGATTCGATGCGTGATGCAACTTGCACTTCAATTGCTCCAACTGGAACTATTTCAATGATTGCTGATACAAGCAGTGGTATTGAACCAGTGTTCGCCCTCTCATTTATCAAGACTGTTAGGGCAGGAAAATACTACTACTGTGACGACATCTTTGAACAAGTTCTCAAAGTTCGAGGTATCTATAGTCAGGAATTGATGCAAAAAGTCATGGAGCAGGGAACTATTCAAAACATTGAAGAAATTCCTGCTGATATCAAAGCTGTCTTTAGGGTCGCTTATGATATTTCGGCTCAATCACATGTCTTAATGCAAGCCGCATTCCAAAAGAATGTTGATTTGGCTGTAAGTAAGACTATCAACATGCCAAATGGTGCAACTGTTGAAGATGTTGAACATGTTTATTTGCTTGCATGGAAGACTGGCTGTAAGGGCATCACGATCTATCGTGATGGTTCAAGACATGAACAAGTTCTTCATGTAGGAACTACTGCAAAGACTAAGGGTGTTGAAGAAGATAAAATGAAGACTCTTCAGTCTCAAATCGCAGTCTCTAAGTAATCTCTTGTCTTTTTCTTTTTTATTTCTCTTTCTAAATTATTTTAATCTCTCTATCTGCTACTAAGTGTGACAAATATCCAACACTACCAAAAAATGCAAATTTTTCTCCAACTGTCAGATATGTTAGCACTCCAAAAGCTGCACATATCAGTAGTGTATGAGTTATTCCTCGGTGCTTTGGCTTTAGGTATGTTATAACTACAAAATAAAAACCGCTAATTAAGAGGGTGCTTTTTACAATATTTGTAATTTTTTCTACATTTGCCACACACTCAATTCCACCAATACATGTGCTATAGATTGAAAATATCAAAGCCACTAATGGCACTCCTTTATCAAGAATCTCTCGCCCTTTGCTCATCTGATGGTCTAAGTCTGGAATTAGTGCACACAATCCACTAAATACAATGAGTATTATTGCTTGAAGAACATCAACTCTAATAAAAAATGATAGAAGCAAACCAAAAATAAGGCCGACAATTATATGTTGCTTCCAGTTCATCAATAAATAAAGAAAAAAAAGTTAATTAATTACCTAGTTCGTACGATGCAGATACACTTGCACTAACTTCTATTTGACCACTTGAAAGCTGTGTTGGTACACTTCCACTTACAGAATCTGCTGCCATTCTATTTAGGTACATTGGTTGTGGGTAGTTATATCCATAAGATTCACTTGCACTAAGGACTTTTCCAAGTGTTGCTCCTAAGCCATCTGCAATTTTTCCTGCTTTTAATCTGGCTGCGGCAGCTGCACTCTTTAGAAGAGTTTTTTGAATTTCGTCTCTAGTGCTGTCTTTAATTGTAAATGAGACATAATCTACGAATGTTTGGTTGTTTCCAGCACTTGATGCTAAATCTACCAAATCTCCACCTTTGCTAAGCTGCGATGTACTGACCATCAGCGTGTGAATTGTTTTATACCCTGTAATTACATTGTCCCATTTGCATGTTGGATAATACTCTGGGCTTGGTGCTGGTATAGCTACCC
>CAZZKB010000079.1:0-4834 GCA_964654575.1 Microcaldota archaeon
TGAAGAAGCCGAGATCGAGCGAATCATTAAGGCATACGATGTAAAGTAAAGGTGTTACTAAAATGGTCAAAAAATCAAGAAAACATATTCCAGAAAAAACAAGTGTCTTTCTAAATGGAAAACTTGTTGGTGAACACGCAGATGGTGCAAGCCTGGCAACTCGTTTGCGAGAGCGAAGACGAACAAACGAACTAAGCAACCAAGTTAATGTCTATTATAATAGTAGATTAAACGAGCTTCACATCTTCACTGATAAGGGTCGTGTAAGACGACCATACATCGTAGTCGAAGGCGGAAAATCAAGATTGACTCCAGAAATTGCAGCAAGAATTAAGAACAACGAACTTAACTGGAATCACTTGGTCAAGCTTGGTATTATCGAATACTTAGACGCTCAAGAAGAAGAAAACTCACTTATTGCAATGAGTGAAAAAGGATTAACTCCTGACCACACTCACTTAGAAGTTGATGCATCAAACATCTTCGGTGTTGTCGCTGGAGTTCTACCTTACCCAGAGCACAATTCATCTCCAAGAATTACTATGGCTTGTGCTATGGCTAAGCAGTCGTTGGGTGTCTATGCAACTAACTTTACTCAGCGATACGATACTAGAACTTATGTCATGTATTACCCACAAGAACCAATGGTACAGACCAGTCTTTACAAAGCATTAAAACTAAAAGAAAAAGCAGCTGGTCAAAACTGCATTGTTGCACTTACAAGTTTCCACGGTTATAATATGGCTGATGCTATTATTGTAAACAAGGCAGCAATCGACCGAGGTTTGCACCGAGTTGTTCAGTTTAAGACATATGAAACTGAAGAGCGAATGTATCCAGGAGGACAGAAGGATAAAATCGAACTTCCAACTCCTGATGTAGTTGGCTACCGAGGCGAAGATGCATACAAACACTTATCCGAAGATGGCATTGTTTTGCCAGAGAGCGAAGTAAATTCAAAAGATGTTTTAGTCGGAAAAACTTCACCGCCAAGATTCTTAGAAGAAATTTCAGTCTTTGGTGCAGTTGAAGAAAAGAAGAGAGAAAGCTCTTTATCATTAAAGAGCGGAGAAAAAGGAAAAGTTGACTCAGTTTTAATCACAGAAGGTCCAAGCGGAAACCGACTTGTAAAAGTCAGAATGAGGGCAGTAAAAACTCCAGAAGTTGGAGACAAACTTGCATCAAGACACGGACAGAAGGGTGTCATTGGTTTATTAGTAAATCAGCAGGACATGCCATTTACAGAATCCGGAATCACTCCAGATTTAATTGTAAATCCACACGCAATTCCTTCTCGTATGACTGCAGGTCACTTGCTTGAAACTTTAGGTGGTAAAGCAGCATGCTTTGGCGGAATGCTTATGGATGGTACTGCATTTAGTGGCAGTACTGAAGAAGAATTCCAGGCATTACTAAAGAAGAATGGCTTTGATATTCATGGCGAAGAAGTTCTTTATGATGGTTATACTGGTAAACAGATAAAGGTCAAAATCTTTATCGGAAATGTCTATTATCAGAGATTGCACCACTTGGTTTCGAACAAGATGCACGTGCGATCTCGTGGTCCAGTTCAGCTTCTTACTCACCAGCCAACTGAAGGAAGAGCACGTGAAGGTGGTCTTCGATTCGGTGAAATGGAACGTGACTGCCTAATTGGCTATGGTGCATCGATGCTTATCAAAGAGCGTCTCTTAGAAGAATCAGATAAGACAATTCAACTTGTTTGTACTGAATGTGGTTCAATTGCAACTCATGATTATGCAAGAAACAAGGATATTTGTCCGGTTTGTGGTTCAGAAACAGTCGAGCCAGTGGAGATGAGTTACGCATTCAAGCTTTTGCTTGATGAAATTAAATCTCTCTACATATTCCCAAGAATCGTCCTAAAAGACAAAGGGTAATCTTGGCAAATTATTTTTTACAAAAATTATAAATAAAAAATAAAAATTCAAATAAAAAATCATGATAAAAAAATCGAGGGTGTGTTGAAGAATGGAAGTTCGCAAAGTATTTGACAAATTGAAGTTTTCGCTCTTTTCGCCAGAAATGATTCGGAAGATGTCTGCAGCAAAAATCATCGTTCCTGATACTTATGATGATGACGGGTATCCAATCGATGGCGGTCTAGTTGACACTCGACTTGGTGTCGTTGATCCAGGACTTAGGTGCAAAACCTGTGGTGGCCGAGTCAAAGAATGTCCAGGTCACTTTGGTCACATCGAATTAGTCAGACCAATTGTTCACGTTGAATTTGCAAAACACATCTACTACGCACTCAAATCAACTTGTCCAGGTTGTCATAAAGTTCTGGCAAAGAATCTTCCACGAGACATTACAAAAATCGAGCAGGTTGTTGAAGAGGTAGCTGAAAGCGACGCAGTTGCTGGCGCTCCAACAATTAAATCAGAAGCTGCAGTAACTGCAGCTGCAAACGCAGCAGCTAGCGGTCAAGCAAGTGCAGCAGCACCAACTCTCTCAGCTGCAGAGCCAGTCGATTCAGAAAAAGCATCAAAAGCAGCAGCAGATGTCGAATCTCTTGGGCGAGCAAAGAAAGACAAAGGAATGAGAAAGTGCAACCACTGCGGTGTTGATGTTCCAGAAATTAAATTCATGAAGCCATCTTCAATCATGAGAGACAAAGACACTATGCTTCCAACTGATGTTCGAGATTGGTTAGCATCGATCAAAGATGATGATTTGAGATTGCTTGGTTTTGATCCAGTTTTCTCAAGACCAGAGTGGATGATTGTCACAGCACTTCCAGTTCCTCCAGTTAATGTTCGACCTTCAATCACACTTGAAACTGGTGAACGAAGCGAAGATGATCTTACTCACAAACTAGTAGATATTATCAGAATTAATCAGAAGCTTGAGGCAAACATCAATGCAGGTGCACCTCAATTAATTATCGAAGATTTATGGGAATTGCTTCAATACCACGTAACTACTTACTTTGATAATGAAACTGCAAACATCCCTCCAGCAAGACACCGCTCTGGTCGACCACTTAAGACTTTAGCTCAGCGACTTAAGGGTAAGGAAGGTCGTTTCCGATACAACTTGTCTGGTAAGCGTGTTAACTTCTCAGCTCGTACTGTTATTTCACCTGACCCGATGATCAACATGGACGAAGTTGGTGTTCCAAAATACATTGCTGAAGAATTAACGGTTCCAATGTACGTTACTGAATGGAATATTGAAGACTGCAAAAACTTCATCATGTCTGATGTTCATCCAAAAGCAATCTACATTATTCGATCTGACGGTCGAAGAATTAAGGTTGGTGACACTCCAGAAATGAAGAAGGAGCAAGTCGAAAATCTCAAGATCGGATGGGTAATTGAAAGACAATTAATCAACGGAGATGTAGTTCTATTCAACCGACAGCCATCATTACACAGAATTTCGATGATGGCCCACGAAGTTCGAGTACTTCCAGGAAAAACTTTCAGAATCAACCCAGTAGTTGTTTCACCATACAATGCAGACTTTGATGGAGATGAAATGAATCTGCACGTAATGCAAACTCAAGAAGCTCAGGCTGAAGCAAGATACTTGATGAAAGTTGAAAAACAAATCCTTTCACCTCGACATGGTCACGCAATCATTAAACCACAAGAAGATCATGTGTCTGGTTTGTACTTCTTAACTCACGAAGACACTTCATTTAGCAAGGAAGAAACTGCAAGATTGCTTTACATGATAAATCAGACTGAACTTCCAGAACCTGATGTAAAGGGCGGGCGATTCTCAGGAAAGCTGCTCTTCTCCCTTCTTCTACCTGATGATACTAATTTGAAAGTTACCTCAAAGCTTGGTGACGAAATCGTCATCAAGAATGGTAAATTGATCAAAGGTGCAGTAGAAAGCAAGGCAATGGAAGGAGAGTTGCTTGAAAAGATTTTCCTTGTTCATGGGCCAGAATTCACTAGACAATTTATCGATAATGCAACTCGACTTGCACTTGAATCTATCTCACTTCATGGTCTAAGTGTATCTCTTAAGGACTACACTGTTTCACCAAAGGGTGTAGAGAAAATCAACGAGATCGAATCAAAGATGAATCGAGAAGTCGACAACTTAATCATGCAGTGCAAGAACAAGTCTCTTGAGCGATCTCCTGGTATGAGTCTAAAAGAAACTCTTGAAGGTATGATTTTGCAAATTACTAGTAAGACAAGAGAAGATGTCGGAAAAGTTGTCGAGCATGATTTGGGTAACACAAACTCATCTATCATCATGGCTAAGATCGGTGCACGTGGTTCATTGCTTAATGCAATTCAGATGTCTGCAGCTGTTGCTCAGCAGTCGGTTCGAAACAAGCGCCTTACAAGAGGATACAAAAAGAGAATCCTTCCATACTTCAAGCCTGGATCATTAGCAGCAGCAGAGCGAGGATTTGTTTATGCCTCATTCCACACTGGCCTAAACCCAGCCGAATACTTCTTCCACTCTATGGGTGGTCGTGAAGCACTGGTTAATACGGCTATCAGAACTGCTCGATCCGGTTACATGCAGAGACGTCTAATTAACGCATTGCAGGATTTAGTCGTCTTAGAAGACATGACTGTTCGAAATGCTGATATGAGCATCGTCCAGTTCACATACGGTGGAGACGCAAAGGATCCAATGTACTCTGCAAATGCAGAAGTCGTTGAAAGTGCAAAGCAGGATGATGTAGATACTGCATAAATACGAGGTATTAATATTTCAAAAATTAGGTGATTATAAAAATGGCAACTGCTAACAAAAAACAAAGCGTAAGTATCCCTCCTTTCGAGGCTGTAGGTGTTGTGTGTGCTCAGAGTATTGGTGAGCCTGGTACTCAGATGAC
>CAZZKB010000080.1:0-4819 GCA_964654575.1 Microcaldota archaeon
AATATAAAGATTGCGAGTTGGAAGGAGACACGCATCAAACAGATAAAGCAACTCAATAAACCAAAAAGTGTAACAAATTGAAAAAATATATAACACACATAACATGAATGTTACAAATAGAACATGATGTACTGATTTACGAGTCAAAATTGAGTTTTTTGCACAAAATTTGGGAATAGATTTTTAAACTTAATACTGCTCAACATAATTCAAGATAAAAATGTCTAAACTTGAACACATACATATGACCGTGAACGCAAAAATCAGCTCCAATTTTGGGCAATTGCCTAAGGCTGAAGCACAGCGTTTCGTTAATGAATTGTTGAGGGCAATACACATGAAGCCCCTTGGACCAATAAACTGGTCGGATGCTGAAGATTTGGATTTCCCAGGTCAAAGCTTTGTCCAGATGATTACAACAAGCCACTGTTCATTGCACTACTTCGATAATGGAGTAGACGGAAAAGAAATATACTTCGATCTATATTCGTGCAAATGCTTTGATATAAACAAAGTAGTTGCAATATTAGACAAGAAGTTTGGAATCAAATCCTGGCATGGCATACTATATACAAGAGCATCTGACGGCATGCCAGAAGTAAAGATGATTGGTTCCGAAGTAAAAGAAGTCCTAGTCGAAACTGCACCAATGTGCAGAAACTAAATTTTTGATTTTTACCAATTTCTTATTTATTTTTAAAAATTACATTTAGACTAGAGGTAAGCATAGCTAAAACTAATTGAAAAGAAGTTTTGTCAGATAACAATGCGACGAGCATTGAAGAATATAGTAATAAAATAAGAAAAATTAAATTATTGATTCTTATAGATGTGAATAACTGACGTTGCTCCACTTCCACCTACATTGTGGGATAGACCAATGTGAGCATCTTTAACTTGTCTTCCTTCAGCTTGACCTCGCAGTTGCCAAACACACTCGACAGCTTGTTTTATACCAGTAGCTCCTACTGGGTGACCACAGGCTTTAAGGCCACCAGAAGTGTTAATCGGAAGCTCTCCACCAAGGGTCGTTTTGCCTTCAAGTGATGCCTTTCCGCCATCACCTTTCTTGAAGAAACCAAGATCCTCAATTGCCATGATTTCGGCAATAGTAAAACAATCATGAACTTCTGCAAAATCGATGTCTTTTGGAGTTAGTTTTGCCATTTCGTATGCTTTTTTGGCTGCAACTTGTGTTGCCCTCAATCCAGTCATCGAAGAGCGTGAATGAAGTGCAATAGCGTCGCTTGCCTGTGCACTTGAGACGATTTCGATTGGTTTTTTCGTATAGCTGCTTGCTTGATCAAGAGGAACTAGAATCACTGCCGCTGCACCATCAGTAATTGGCGAGCAATCTAGAACCTTTAGCGGATCGGCAATCATTTTTGATTTCATAACTTGATCGATTGTGATCTCGTTTTGGAATTGAGCGTATTTGTTTTTTGATCCGTGTTTGTGATTTTTTACTGCAACTGAGGCCATCATTTCCTGAGTTGTTCCATAATCAAGCATGTGACGACGAGCCATCAAAGCGTAGATTGCTGGGAAAGTTGCACCAAAGAATAGCTCCCACTCCTGATCACCGGCTCCGCCAAGGATGTCGCTAACGACGTTGACACCTAGGTCGGTCATTTTTTCGACTCCGCCAACGACTACTAAATCATGCATTCCGCTTGCAATAGCTGCAAAGCCCTGTCTTAATGCTAAGCCGCCCGAGGCGCATGCTGCTTCAACTCGTGTAATTGGAATTGGGTTTAGCCCCATGTAATCTGCAAGAAGTCCGCCGACGTGTTCCTGACCGACTAAACGACCAGACGCCATTGTTCCGACAAAACCGCCATCGATTTTATCTCCTGAAATCCCAGCATCTTCGATTGCCCTTACTCCGGCTTCGACAACTAAATTACGGAAACCTTCTTCCCAATGTTCACCAAAGTTAGTCATACCTGCGCCGATGATTGCAACTCGTCTCATAAATATCTGGATTAGGTATTGACAAAAGGCATTTAAAAATCAAGATGTTTTAACTACGACATAAGCCATAGAGACGGCGTTTAAAACCAAACTAGAATGCAATTTGAAATGCACTTTTCGTAAAAGATTAAAAAAAGAGCATATATTGTATAGATATGGGAGTAAAAATTAACTACGACTACTCTGAAGAAAAACACGAAGAGTGTGGAATAGTCGCTATTTATTCGAAAAAAGGCAAAGACGTTGCACCACTAATTTACAAGGCACTAATGGCACTACAGCATCGAGGTCAAGATGCAGCTGGGTTTGCGATCGAAAATAAAGGCAAGATAGATGCAAGACTTGGAATTGGATTAGTTGACCGGATATTTGAAGAAAAAGATGTTGAAGTAAAGGGAAGTGTTGGAATTGGACACACTCGATACCCGACAGCCGGCGAATGTCGAATGTGTGATGTTCAGCCATTTGTGCACAAAAACATCGCAGTAGCCCACAATGGACACATACCAAACTACCAGGAATTAAAAAAATCACTTGAGGAGAGCGGATACTCGTTTACTAGTTCTGTTGATTCTGAAGTTGTAAGTTATATATTAGACAAACACCTCAAAAATGGCTTAGAAAAAGCAGTGTCTAAGATAATGGAGGATGTTGATGGTGCATATTCGATCGTCTCAATCGTTGATGGTAAAATAGTCGTGTTTAGAGACCCTCGAGGAATTCGACCCTTAGTGTGGGGAGAAAATGACGAATATATTTGTTTTGCTTCTGAAAGCGTGGCTCTAGACATAAATAACATCCCATATGTAGGAGTCGTTAATGCAGGCGAACTTGTTACTGTTAGCGAAAAAGGCAGCATAAGCAGAAAAACAATACGTAAAGAACAAGTGAAGCATTGTATGTTCGAATATGTGTATTTCTCAAGACCGGATTCGATAATCAATGACCGAAGTGTATATCAAACTAGAAAGAAACTAGGTGAAATACTAGCTAGAGAAGCACCAGTAAAGGCAGATGTTGTGATTCCAGTGCCAGACACATCAAGAGGTGCTGCGGCAAGTTATGCAAGCACACTTGGAATTCCTTGCGAAGAAGGTTTGATAAAAAACAGATACATAGGACGAACTTTCATAATGCCAAGTCAGGAAAAACGAGTTGATGCAGTAAGAGTCAAACTAAACCCAATTAGAGACATCATAAACGGAAAGTCAGTCGTTTTGGTAGATGATTCGATAGTTAGAGGAACCACATTAAAAGAAATAGTAATGTTAGTTAGACAGGCTGGTGCAAAGAAAGTACATATCCGAATCCCTTGTCCGCCTATAAAGGCACCGTGTTTTTATGGAGTGGATATGTCGACTTATGAGGAATTGATTGCGAATAAGAAAACAGTAGATCAAATATGTAAATTCCTTGACGCAGATAGCCTTCAATACATATCTATAGATGGACTTAAGAAAGCAATAGCACAACCAGTTTGTACAGGTTGTTTAAATGAAGAATACCACAGTGATTTTGTAAAAAATCTGGCTAAAAAGACTAAGAATAAAGCGTGATATTTATGGCAGTTGTTGAATATAGCCCAAAGGAAATGAATAAACATATTCAGTTGAGTGTTGATGAAATAATTGAAAACCTTAGTAACATAGGTGCTCCTTCAGAGTTTGATAGAGAAAACAATCTGATAATATCTGAAGTTACACCAAATAGACCAGATTGGTATTCTGTTGAGGGACTTGCAAGATCGTTAAAGTCATACAAGTATAAAAAAAATAACAAATATAGTGCAAAAAAATCAAATTTTAAAGTAACAGTCGATGAAAGTGTTTCGAAAATAAGGCCATACACTGTTTGTGTTGTCGTAAAAGGCTTGAAATTTGATGAACAAAAAGTCAAAGATATTATCCAGCTTCAGGAAAAATTAATGAGTACGTTGGGAAGGAAAGTTAAGAAATTTGGAATTGGCTTTTACCCATTAGATAATATATCATTTCCACTGCAATACACGACAAAAAAACCAGATGAAATAAATTACATACCACTAGGACATGAAAACGAAATGAGTGCAAATGAGATATTAGAAAAACACAAAAAAGGAATTCAGTATGGGCATTTCATAAAAAATAATCAAAGATACCCGGTTTACATAGATGCAAAAAACAAAATAATGTGTCTCATACCAATAGTCAATTCTGCCGAAACTGGAAAAATAGATGAACAAACCAAAGATGTATTTGTCGAAGTAACTGGAATGGATTTTGGATCGGTTAGTGGTGCTTTGAACATAATAACATGTAGCCTTATTGATATGGGTGGAGTGGCACACCAAGTAGAACTTGATTATGGAAAGAAGAAAATTAGTAGCCCGAATTTAGAGCTTCAAGAAATCAAAATAAATAGTAAAGAAGCTGGAAAAATACTTGGTATTAGTATTAGCGAACATAATTTGAAAGACTATCTTGCCAAAATGGGTTTTGACTACAAATCTGGAAAAGTAATTGTTCCGCCATATAGAGTAGATATAATAGACAAAGTAGATATTATTGAAGATATTGCAATTGCTTATGGGTATAATAATTTCGAACTTACAATGCCAGACTTCTTTAGTGCTGGTAAAGTTGATAGATCTAGTGAAAAATACGATAAAGTATTTTTAGGAATGGGTTTTTCAGAGATTAAAACATTCATTCTTACAAATAAAAAGAAGATAGAAAACATAAATAGTACAGAAAAAGTTACAGAGATATTGAACCCTTCAAATGAAGAATACACAGTAATAAGGCCCACAATTATACAAGAAGTCTTGGAAGTACTAAGCATTAATAAAACAAAAGGACTTCCGCAA
>CAZZKB010000081.1:0-4815 GCA_964654575.1 Microcaldota archaeon
CCCTTTTCCACTTTTCCGATTCTAGTGTTGATCTGAATATCTTTTCCGCTTTTTCCTAAAACACTAGTAACGTAATTTCTATATTGAATAAACTTGAAAACTGCATCTTTCTCACCAACTACTCGACCGATTGGGAGTTCACATGATATTTCATAATCTTTTGAGACAGAATAGATTGGAGAGTCGCCAACAGAAGAGATTGCAAAATCACCTTTTTTTGTCAAAAATAAAATCGCTGCAGTCGTGTACCCAGCAGAAATCGAATCACTTGCTAAAGAGATGACAGCGACTAAATCAGACTCGGATGGAAAGGTGAGTTTTTTTAGTTTTTCAAGGCAGATTGATGCTGCCTGAGCTGATGCATTAGAAGAGTTTTTTTCACCACTAACACCATCAAAAACAGCAAATATTGCCCTTTCATCATCTGAGTAGACAAAAGCTGAATCGCCGCATTCTTCATGCCCCTTAGCAACGATAGCTGCAAATGAGCAGAATGAGTTTTTCGATTCGAAACTATCGTTTGAAGTAATTGATGAACCTAACAACATTTTCTCTATTGATTTAGTTCCTTTAATAGTCTCACCACATCTGAGTATTTTGCATCGCTCTTAATCGATATTGGAGAGTAATGACATTTTCTAGCAATAATATTGTTTTTGGAAAAATATTCTAATAATGCCTTCATGGTCGGCACAGGCTGGATTTTATGCAACTTGCACAATTCATGAATATTATAGTAAAATGGAGGCAACTCAACTTCATTGTCAAAAAATGACAGAAAATCTGAAATTTTTTGTTTATCCAAGTAATTCCGGTTATCATTAAGTGATTTCATTTTTGATAGAAAATCTTTCTGATGAATTTGTCCAGGCCAAAGTGGACCAGCATAAGAAAGAGCATTGTCGCTACAGTACTCGCACTTGGAAATAGGGAATTTTGAAGAGGTACGATAGCCGCATTTTTGACAAATCGAAATATAGCCAAGAGAATTTAGTGATTCGTCAGCTAAATCGGCCGAGCGGACAAGTTTTATTATGGTCTTTAGGTAGTGTTGATCGGAAAAAGAAACAAGTGGAATCGATCCAAAATTAAATTCAGATGCAACTTCGATGATTCTTTTTATTAAAATTCTAAGTCCAATTTCGTGAGTAAATGAGCAGTTAAGCGGCCTTGCATGGTAATTTTTCATGCAAGGAGCAACTTTACCACCACAAAGAACAGCAACATCAGTTGCAGTTGCCGAAATATATGCAACTTTTTTAGGGTTGAAGTATCGCATGGCATCAAATATGTACGGGCTTGGAGTTCCAAACGGATCTAACTCAACTAAATCGCCAACATAATCGAATGCGACCTTTGAAATATTTCCCAAAACTGATTTCAATTTTAGTTTGTTTAATTTTGAATTTTTCTTTACTAGTGAAATGGCGCCTTTATCGATATCGATCGAAGTTAGTTTCTTGACATTTGGATTTTCCTTTGCGTATCTAATACCACGAATGCCAGAAGCACAAAACGCGTCTATAACTTCTAAATCTTGCTCGATCGCTCCGACAGCTAATGATGACATACTGCGGCAGAATTGCATCTTTGGATTATAGAAAACTTCATCACTAGTATAGAAAGAAATTGACTCTTCGATGTTTTTCTTTATCACCATTTTAAATTTTCACCGCTTTTATGATTTGTTCTTATCAATAAACTCTCTTAAAGCAACAGTAGCATACGACCCACTAGATAAACAAAAACGGAAAGTCGAATCTTTGGAAGAATACTGAAAGTCTTTTAGAGGACTTAAAAGGGGCCGATATGAACCCTTAAGAGAAAGTTCTGGCACAGATTTGTTTCTAAAACTCTCTTTTGAAAGACTATATAATGAGAGAAGCTCTTCTTCTTCTTTTGATAGAGGAGAATCGTAGCCCACTAATTTTCCTGCAATTATGCCTTCTGGCTCGGCACGTGAAGTGTCGGGAAAACCATGATTGTTTGAGCAATAGAATTCTCCAATCCCAAGCTCCAAAGGACCTTTTTTTATGCGCTCTGAAAGCTGAGCATTGAAGATATGTGATTGGAAAGCATGAACAAATAGAAGGAATATGTTTCTTGGCAGCTTTCTTAGTGCACCTAAGTAATCAGTTGGATGAACACTTAGATGGGAAATAACGGTTCGCTCAAGCCTTAAGTATTTTGGAAATTCCTTTAATGCGGCTTTATAGTCTCTGCTTTCTGAGAGATTTTTTCTTGCCATTACTGCAGTTTGATTTTCTTCCCCCTCATAATCCATTAGAAAATGCTCGACTGCTTCATCAAATTTGCCAAGAAGTATTTTATGGCCAATAATATGAGTGTTTTTTCTAGTTGAACCAAAGCGCTGATCTCCAAAATAGTTTGGAAATAAACCATTTAGTTCATCATAAATTGCCTTGACAGTTTGATCATTCGATTCTGAATCTGTCAATTTAATAGTAAATCGATTTCCAAGAAGGCTGCCGATTCGAACTTTATCCTTAGCCAAATAAGCACCATTTATTTTGATGTCTTTTATGTTAACAGATAACAATTGTTCTTTTGAAACTCCGTAAATTGAAGCAAGCTGAGTAGTGTGAGCAACTTTATCTTTAATTCCAGCACAATCTAGACGTTTTGAGCCAATTTTAAGCCTGCGTGCAATTTCACTTAATGCTGAAGAAGTCGACCAATCGCGTTTTTGCAAGACAAAATGAACAAATTTGCCATCCTGATCAGGTTGAGAAAATGATTCGTCAAGAGCTAAGACATGTCCATTTTCCAAAATTTCTTCAACTATAAAATCAGTTGGATCGACTTTCATTTTACCTCCAATACCTGGAGTTTTTGATAAGTAAGATAGCATTAAATCGCCTTTAGTAAGTCTGCTTTTGTAACTATGCCGACAATTTTTCCATTTTTCTCGACCAAAATTGCTCTAAAGTACCTAAGCAATTCTGAAACTGAATCAACAAATGCAGATTCAGGAACAGATGGATAAACATCCTGCATAATTTCTCGAACCATCATTGATTTAGGGATAGTGTGATTTTTTGACATTAGTTCAAGTATCGATCTATCTGATATGCTACCAACACAGCGACCATCAGAAAAGACTGGAAGCTGTGAAATATCTTTTTGTTTCATCAAATCAACTGCATGAGAAACTAAATCATCGCTCTTAAGAGAGATGATGTCTTTAGTCATGATTTGTGAGACAACCTTCTTGCTTTGATTTAACTTATTTTCAAGAGCGCTGATGATCTGAACAACTTTTGAATATGCCGGATCGATTCTGTTTGATTCAATTTTAGCAATTAATGATTGTGAGACTCCTGAGATAGTTGCAAGCTCCTTTTGAGTTAGCCCCAATTGTTTTCTTAATTTTCCTATTCGTTGAACCTCATACATAGAATTAGTAATAAATACTAGGATTAATATTCCAATCGGAATAAGATTATCAAAAATGTATAAATATGGAAAATAGAGTAGCTAAGTTATGACAATTACACACGCACCACGCAGAGTAGTAGAAAGCAGGAGAGTAGATAGACGATCGCCCTTTGAAGGAAGAATAATCGATTGTAAACATGTTCCAAGAGATGTTGTAGTAACTACAGATTGGGGAAAGGATGATGCGGTAAATAACGTATTACATGCGATTGCAGATATAGCAGGAACTTTTGCAAGGCAAAAACCAGACATAATTGCAATAGATGGAGTGCCAGCTTTTGGCGACCCGATAATCGGTGCTGCAGTACTTAATCGATTCTTAGACACACATCAGGCTAGCCAAGAATTCAAATTGAAGATAGGGGCAAGAAACGGATTAAAAGGAATAGGAAAAAAACTTCGAGGTTTAGTTTGTCTTGAAGTGTACGATAGGTTAGTTGGTGATGGAGAGCGAGTTATTGCTGCAGCTGAAGGGTGGTTGCGATTTGGAGGCGGAGCAAGCGGAGTTCCGGAATACCGGGTTCCAGTAAATGTTCTTGGAGTTCCAGACAACGGAATACTCGGATCAGTAGTAAGAAGACTAGAAAATGTGAGAATGTATAGAATAGAAAATCCTGATTTGAAACTTAATGATTTTGGATGTAAAACTTGGGATGGGCGGACTGCGTTTGCACCGGCAGCTGCACTTTTAGCATCTGGAGCTGTAGACATATCGGAGTTTGGGCGAGAGTTAGACATTGCAAAATATCCTTGGATAAATATTTTTAAACCGGCTCAAAACGGACATGGGATTGAAGTTGGGGCAATATTCATAGATAAATTTGGAAATGTAAAATTGGGAATTGGAAGTGACGCAATTAACAAATTGGGCCAAAAAGTAGCGATACACAGCACTAGAAGAGATGGAGGGGAAATTTTAGCTGCAGTAGGAGAAAAATTTGCAGATGTAAAAAAAGGGGAATTTGTAGTATACCCTGGATCTAATAGACTTCTAGAGATAGCAATTAATCAGGGCAATGCTGCAGAAGCACTTGGATTAACTAGAGAAGATATAAGCATAATACGTGTTGGGGATGAGATAAGGCCAAAAGCAACCCTTACAATTTCAAGTCAAAACGGTGTGAGACATGATCATCAAATAGCAACTTGCCAATAACTTCTAATTTTTTAAATTCTGCCTTTGACATTTAGACATGAAAAAAGCAATACTTCTGATTATTGATGGACTAGGAGACTTGCCAACACCAAAAACTCCTCTTCAGGCAGCAAAGAAACCGAACTTCGACAAATTAGCCAAAGGCGGTGCTTGCGGACTTCTTGCACCAGTTGGTAGATATGTAGTTCCTGGGAGCGATG
>CAZZKB010000082.1:0-4619 GCA_964654575.1 Microcaldota archaeon
GGTTTTATGTCTGGATGAGCAGCACTAAGCATATCCGGACTTGCATAAGGCTTAAAGCCAAGAGTTTCGAAGACTTTGCACACAATATACGAGTCGTTGTTTGAACCACTAAGTTTTGTGGATAATTCTTTAAGTGCAGCAGCCAAATTACCGTACGATTTTCTCTTGCCCTTACAAATTGAGTCGACAATAGAATCGTCTTTTTTAATTCCTGCAAAATCAAAAGATTTGTTTATTAGAGTGTGATTTGCGCTTGCCAACATTGCAGAAACTTCGTAGTCTGCAACTGACTCAAGACCAAGTTTCTTTATCGCGACCCATTGTTTGTATTTACCAATGAACGAAAAATGATCAGATAGCTCTTCTTTCTGCGGATTTGATTTATTAGAAGAAAAACCACCATACATGACTCCTGCAAGAGTAAGCAGACGATTGAATAAATAAGATTCTGCTGCTACAAGAAGGTCTGGATTCTTAACGCATCCTAGTAAAAATGCCTTGATCGATGCCTGAGAGTTTTTCTCTAAGAAATCAGAGACTGCAGCAAGACCTTTTCCAGAAATTTTTGCAAATGAATCTATTTTCGAAGTATCGATACCAGAAAATTTGTACGAATATGGTTCGATCTTTTGACTTACATAGCCAAATGCAGAACTAACTTCAAGTTCATTGCATTTGGAGAGGTCGAAGCGGACGCTTAATTCGAAATCCTTGTATTTTCCACTAAATATTAGTTCATCTTCACCGCTTGGCATAAAATCACATTTTAGTAAAAATTGATACCTAAAGTATAAAAATCGGCACCCCTTTAAAAATATGTGCTAATAATTTATTTTTACTTAAAATGTAGGCCCCGGTGGCTCAGTGGTAGAGCGTGCCCTTGGTAGAAACTTTTAGAAAAAGTTGATCAAAACTTTCTAAAAGGAATTACAAAAAGGGCAAGGCCGCGAGTTCAAATGGTTTTTGAGAGATTCTCAACAATCAGAACTTTTCTCGTCCGGGGCTTAAGTTCTTTTTAATAAAAATTTTTAATAAAAAAATAGATAACTAGAAACAAGAACAAATGAAAATAAAGTAGATTAAAGAATTATTTGTTTACAGAGTGGAAATTTCCGTCTTTATCGCGCTTGTATCGGTGCGCAATATTAACTTTACAAACAAAAACCCCTTCTTTCTCAGTCAATTCTGACCATAGACCCTTAAATATATGACAATCTGGACATGCCGGCATGTAATGCACCTTAAACTTTACCATTTCTGCATTACTATTTATAAAAGGACTTAGCAAAGAAGTCAAATATGAGAAATATTTTGGCAATAGTTTTGATATTTGGAATAATTATGTTCGGCTGCATTGGCAATCAAAAACAAACTGAGCAGATCAATTGCCTTGATTACTGCCAAAATCAACCGCATGCTCAATGTATTGGAGGGTGGCAAATAAACGGTCAATATCCAAATTGTAGATGTAATTATGTATGTCAGAACTCAAACCAAAATCAAAGCCATGTAGAACCTCAAAATAATACGATAACTCCGCCAATAGTGCAGACCAACAATACAGTCTCAACTCCAATTCAAAATGTCACACCGCCAACCCCCTCAAGACCACTTCAAACTAGAGAGTTAAATGACACAATTGAAAGCCACTTGCAAAAGATAAGAAATGATTTTTATGCATCTGGATTTAGCGGTAGATTTCAGGAGCAGAAAAACATCGTGTATTATACCCAAGAAAATACATCCGGAAATGAGATACCAATTGGAGAATTGAATGCAATTAGTTTGAAAATTAGTAGCAGAGCCGTCAATAATGTGAAGGCAGTTAGCAGCATAGAATATACAGATTTGGATTCTGGATCAACTTATGAGTATGCACTCTTGATAGTTCAGACAAATATGGTTTCATTTGGATCTGGGTTTACGATGGAATTTAATGGCAATAGATTAACCGGCTGTGATGAGTACTTTGCAGAGGATTATCAAGATGCTCAAGGAGTAAAATATACAGCGTATGATATTACCTGTGACAGATTGAGAAGGAGCTAACTTGAAACAAAAAGACTAAGAAAAAAATCAAATGATTAAACTGATTTGAGGAAGCCGTTTTGATCTGCAATGTATTTGTGCATCGGATTCGATGAGCACTGGTACTCCTTCTCCTTTAGAGAAAGTGGAGAGTGTAGACCACTACACATGCAGCATTGGGGGCAACCCATAATATAACCATTCATACCATCCATGGGATTCATCTCCTGCCAAAGGGGAATTTGGCAATTTTAGTCGCGCTGGATACACACGGAGTAAATATATAAATTTATGTATTAACGCATCTCGACAATTTTCTTCCCACGACCTTGGGGCTCGATTGCAATTTTACCTTCAAAGTCAAAGCCAAGTAGTTCTTTCCCATCAAATAGGCGATCGAGAATTATCGCTAAAGCTGCAACTTCGCTATGAGGTTGATTAGTTATTGAAATATTGTAATCGGCAAGATGATAAACTTCACTAGGAACTGCTTCTGAACCTAGCACGATCAATATCTTGGAGCTTTCTTTTATTTTCCCAATTACATCGTTGAGCTTAAGACCATACATAGTCAAATGAACAATACAATACCCTTCAGATTTTCTCTTCTTGATATGAGAAATGAATGATTTTTGATATTGAATAGAAAATTGCCCAAAAGAAGTTTTGCCACCCCAATTTTGGCATATTCTCAAGACACTCTCTTCAAGCCCCAAATCATGCTGACCGCTATAGACAATAGAGCTGGCACCAAATGCTCTTGCAACTAATGCCACATGAGTAGAGATTCGCTCATCTCGTGGTAGCCGGTGACCCAGGCGAAGAATTTCAATTTGTAAAGATTTTGTCATCGATAAATTATCAACCAGTGATAATTTAAAATGAATTTTTACAGCTTTCGTTTGAGCTTAAAAAGGCGCGGTTTTATTACACTTTTTGAATCTAGCTCAGATGATTGGATAAGACCTTTTTCCTCCAAAGAAGTCAAGTAGTTTCGAATTTGACGCTTAGTAAGATCAAGCTGAGGCTCTAGAGTGGAGTATAATTGGGCTGATTCGACCCCGCTTTCAAACGATGAAATTACTGAAAGAATAGTAGATTCTTCAGCACTTATTGCTAGTTCGCCCATCTTGAATGAAGGAGCACTGTTTGATACATCTTCAAAGTCTTGAAGCATAATTTTTGTCCTTCCAGCATCCTCTGCACGTTTTGCAGATTTCCACAATAATTCGATAGCTAGTCGAGCAGACCCATCAGAGGCAGCTCGGGAAATTTTATGAAGCAGTTTTTCATCATACGAACTTGGAGATAGTGCTGCGATTGACCTTGATTTTAGAATCATGAATATTTGCTCTTCTGTGTATGATGCGAATTCTAATTCTGAAAAACGTAGAGAGCTCCTTACACGTTCATCAAGACGCGCAAGATAGAATTTATCATTCGAAACACCAATAATTCCGAACATGATGCCCTTTTCGTTTGCTTTTGAAACAACATACAAGAGTTCCTGTTGAGACAAACCGTCTAAATCATCCAAGATTAGAAGTACACGTTTATTGTAGTTTCTGATAAATTGGAGAATACGATCAAAAATTTCATCGCTTGCCATCCCACGCCTAGGGAGTGGTAGCCTCATTTCCTCAACAATGCGATTAAAGACCGCGAGTTTTGTATTGTTTTCCCAGCAGTTAATGTAGACCGGAAGAACTGAAGAGGTGTGTGCAACAAGTTGTTTTACGACATATTTTAAAGAAAGAGTTTTGCCAGTGCCTGGCTTTCCATGGATGAAGATGTTTTCAGGGCTTTTTTTCGAAATTAAAGGCTTGATAGAGTTTGCAATAAAGTCGATTTCAGAGTGTCGATGTAGGACTTCGTCGGGAACGTAGTCGGGCATAAGGAATTCTTCACGGACGATAATCGAGGAAGAATCATTTATTGAATCGAAAATATTTCGCATGGGTGTTATACTAGGCGAAAGCTTAAATTCAACGACCAGACCTCATTTCCGCAGTCGGATGGGAAAGATGGATTTAATAAATATCGTTTTGAATGACAGTACGAAGACTTGTGGAAGAAATTAGCGTCGTTAAGGTAAATGGACAGAAAGAAAATTTCAGATGGTCTAAAGTTAGACATGCATTAAGCCGAGTCGGAATAAGTGGAAAAAGTTCTGATTTAGTAATGGAAAAATTGCGAGGCCAGTTATACGACGGCATTACAACCAAAAAAATATACCAAATCCTCTATCGAATCATCGATGAAATGAGACCAGAAGTTTCACATAAATTTAACCTAAAAAACGCACTTTTCGATCTAGGTCCAGAAGGGTATCATTTTGAAGATTTTATATCTAGACTTTTTGAAAGAGAAGAATACAAAACACGAGTCAGACAAATAGTTCGAGGAAGATTACTAAATCACGAGACAGATGTAGTTGCGCAAAAGAACGGAAAACAATATATGATCGAATGTAAGTTCCACAATCAGCCAGGAATAAAATGCAGCATACAAACTGCTCTTTATGTTTATGCGAGATTTCTAGAAATTGTCGAAGGATCAAAAATAGGAAACTGTGAAAAATTTGACAGACC
>CAZZKB010000083.1:0-4517 GCA_964654575.1 Microcaldota archaeon
GCAATGGCAGTTACTATCATTGCAGAAAATAGTGGGTATATCTTAAGCAACATTCCGATTGCAACTCCGGTAAATGCCGCATGTGAAAGGCCATCTCCTAGGAGGGAGAGTCTTCTTAGTACTAAGAAGACACCTAGTATTGAGCAAAGTATTCCGATTAAAGTTCCGGCAATAAGTGCTCTTTGAACAAATTCGTATTCAATGAAGAAGGTCATATTTTCACTCGTGCTTAAACACGTGCATCTGATCACCATATATTTGGCGTAATAGTTTTGGAGTTTCTTCTGCCTTTCCGCTACAGCAGACTTTTTGATTTATACAAACGACGCTTTTCACATGATCTGGTATCATCCCAACTTCATGCGTGACAAGTAGTATTGTAATGCCCAAATCATGATTTATTTTTTTAAGCAATTTGTAAAACTCCTGTTGTGCTTTTATGTCGACTCCTACTGTTGGTTCATCTAACACCAAAATCAGAGGATTGCTCATCATGGAAAATGCAATCAATACTCTCTGCTGCAAGCCTGGTGAGAGGTCGACAAATTTTCGATCAATAAGTTTCTCTACTCCAAGAAGTGAAGCGGCCTTTTTCCCATCTCCATTTTTAAGAGAAAGTATCTCACCGACACTCCCTGGAAAACTCTTATCTATTTCATATCTTTGTGGAACATACCCTAGTGAGCCAGTTTCACGAAAGTCTTCTGGATCTTTACCAAAAACTTTGATTCTTCCCTCAGCTGCTTTTAGTGTTCCAAGAATTATTTTCATCAATGTTGTTTTGCCAGATCCATTTGGACCAATCACTCCAACAAAGTCTCCTTTGTGTATCTGAAGGTTAATTCCATGTAGTACTTCGTAGCCCTCATAGTCAAAACAGAGTCCTGAAATATCAATTGCATACTCGATATCGTTTTTGTCATTTATCATTCTTATTCGCACTCCAGTGCTTTTCTTAAGTTTATAAGGTTTCTTTCCATTATCGTAAAATAGTTATCGCTCTCATTTTTAGTTCCCTCTATTGGATTTAATTCTAATGCTGTGGCATTAACTTCGCTTGCAATCGCTTGCGAGGCTCTTGGATCACTCAATTCCTCATAAAAAACGTACTTTATATGGTTATTTTTTGCTTCTTGAACTAAGTTTTCTAATGCTCTAGGAGATGGTTCGCTTTCTGGTGAAATGCCTGAAATGTAGATCGTTCTAAATTGATACTGGTTTGCTAAATATCTATAGGCATTGTGGTTAACTAAGGCAACTTCTTGCGAGCAGTTTGTAAGACCTACTGAATAGTCTGAATCTAATTGATTTAGTTTTCCTATGTAATTATCTGCATTGTTTTTGTATGTCTCTCTGTTTTGTGGATCTTTTGCAATCATCGCATCTCGGATATTCTCCGTCATCTTTATCATGTTTTTTGGAGAAAGCCAAACGTGCGGGTCTGTGACATTAAGTCCACTGTCGCTTTCATCATCAACCATACTTCCTAATTGCAATCCTTGGCTTGAATTTACTACTGCCCTTGTTTGAGACATTGTGTTTTCGAAATTTCCCATCCCACTACCTAATATTATTACTAGATCTGCCTGATTTAGGTTTTCAATTTGCCTTGCAGTTGGTTCGTAATCGTGTGGTTCAACACCTGAGGGAACGATTGTTGAAACTTCAACTTTTTGTCCTCCAACATTCTTTGCAATATCATAAACTGGATAGAATGAAGCAACTACTTTTAGTTTTCCATTTTGTGTGTCTTCTGTCTGTTGAGTA
This sequence comes from Microcaldota archaeon, assembly GCA_964654575.1. Classification (GTDB taxonomy): domain Archaea; phylum Micrarchaeota; class Micrarchaeia; order Anstonellales; family Bilamarchaeaceae; genus Bilamarchaeum. The sequence continues at coordinate 1,768 of CAZZKB010000083.1, forward strand.
CATCCAAAAAGCAAAACTATAGATAAGAAAATTGTGCATAGCAAAAATAAATTTATTTTTTTCATAATTATCAATAATATTTATTGTTCAAAAGATATATAAAGGTTATTAACTTTTTTACTAATTGTTAATAACATATTAAGACGATACATTGAAATACTCGTCTTGACACTTATCTATTTGGCATTATTTATCTGTGATCTTATGGTTATGGACAAAGAAAATCTTCTGAAAAAAGGCAATGATTCGATTGCTATCGGTGCAATTTGGGGAGTTGGAACTATACTCCACCCATGTCCACTTTGTATATTGACCACCTGTGCATTCATCGGCAATGGAATTAAAGAAAAATTTTCATTAAAATTGCCCGAAATTAAGATCAAATAATTTGCATTTGTTTATATTCTGTTTCTGAAATGTTAGTTTTATGTCCGACCTTAAGGTTCTGACGCTAAATATGAATACTGCTCATGGGGCACGAGGTGACTTTAGGGATCGAATTTCCGTGCGTGAAGTTAAACGAAGGCTTGATAAAATTGCAGAAGTTATTTGCGAGTCAAAAGCCACAGTTGTCTGCCTTCAAGAAGTCGATTTTAATTGGGGCGGCACTAATCATTTAAATCAACTCGAATATCTCTCCGCTGCAACTAAACTATCAAACACTCATTTTCAGCCGCATCTAAAAAGTCCTCTTCCAGGCTTTATGCGTTATGTAAGATTGCCTAGAGGTGATATAGTTCTAAATCGCGATTGTGGTACTGCAATTATGACTCGATTTCCAATTGCTGAGCGAGATCATTATGACTTCGGTCAAAGTTACAAGCAAGATCCGAGGGTAAACTATATTGCACGTCTGCTTAATGAGTGTAAGGGCTATACTTTTGCAGAACTCGATATCGGAGGCCCACATGTCGGAGTATACTCAGTTCATGTGCTTAATGACATCGTCTTCCAAATTCTTCACTATCTTGGTCGAACTATGAGGGGAGAAACTTTTGCACGAGTTTGGCAGGTAGAAAAGCTTTTACAAAAAGTGCGCGAGAAAATCGCAGAGTCTGATTTGCCCGTAATTGTCGCTGGAGATTTCAATACAGTTCCTCGTGAATCTGATTCTCTCGACTTTAAGCACTCCCAAAATGGAGATAAGGATAATTATAGGCGTGATGTTAGCATGTACTTAATACGTGAAGCCGGAGTTATTTCAACAATCCCAGTTCTTTTTGGTAGTGGCAGCAAAGATCAAATTCGTCGGTTTAATACATATCCAGGAGCAGATCCAGATCGGGTACTTGATTACATTTTTACCTCCAAAGGTCTAGCTATAGATGATTATCGAGTGATTAGAGAAGCTGTTTCGGATCATTTAGCCGTCGTGGCAGACGTTTCATTCGTAAGAGAACCCTTTTAAACACTCCTAGTGATTATATCAGATAACGATTTCTAGTCGTACCAATGAGGTCAGTCGTCCGCAATTCTTTGCGGCCAACTAGGTATCGAGGTGTAAAAAATATGGCATACGTAGATTATGAAGTACCAGCAGAACTGGTTCCACAAATTGTTGAAATGTTGTCTGTAGCAAAGGACAATGGTAAAATCAAGAAGGGTATCAACGAGACTACAAAGTCAGTTGAAAGAAAAACAGCACAGCTAGTTGTTTTAGCAGGAGACGTTACTCCAGAAGAAATAGTAGTACACATCCCAATGCTCTGCAAGGAAAATGGCATTACTTATGCATTTGTTCCAACCAAGAAAGATTTGGGTGCAGCAGTTGGCTTATCTGTAGGAACTTCCGCAGTTGCAGTTGAAAATGCAGGCGGAGCTGCTGAGAAACTTTCTGACATAATTAAGAAGCTTCCAAAGCAGGAAAAGAAGAAATAATTTCGGTGATTCTTAAATGGCAAGCGATGAAGGCTACGCAGCACAGATCGTCGAGATTCGTGCAAAGACTGGCGTATATGGCGAAATTTACCAGGTTCTTTGCAAGGTTCTTGAAGGTCCTGATGCTGGTCGTGTTATCTTGAGAAACATCAAAGGCCCAGTCCGTGAGAACATGATTATCATGCTTCTTGATACTGACCGTGAGGCAAAGGAAATTAAGGCAAGGTGAAATTAGATGCCAAATTGTTCATTCTCAGGAAAAGTCATTCCAAAAGGAACTGGCTTGATGTATGTAAAGAAGGATGGTACTGTCTACTACTTCTACTCTAGCAAGGAAAAGAAAAACTTCCTTGACCTAGGTCGAGAAGGAAGACGACAGAAGTGGACTCCAGCTGCACGCAAATTCAGATCTGAAGGATCTGGAAATGCTGGCAAGAAGAAGGCAGAAAAGAAGTAGTGGTTGCATGAAAGAACGAACACTTCTTCTCCTTAAGCCTGATGCAGTTATGCGTGGATTAATCGGTTCAATCTTATCTCGCTTCGAGCAGAAGGGATTCAAGATCGTCGGTCTTAAGATGATTCACATCTCAGCTGCACTTGCAAAGGATCACTATTCTCACTTGGTTTCAAAGCCATTTTACCCAGACTTAGAGAAGTTCATGACACAAAATCCAGTCGTGGCTGTCGTGGTTGAGGGTAAGGAGGCAGTTGAAGTCGTGCGAAACATCGTTGGTCCAACAAACGCATCAAAGGCAGCTGGCGGAACAATTCGAGGAGACTTTTCAAACAGTACTTCAAGAAACATAATCCACGCATCTGATTCAAAGGAAACAGCAGTTAAAGAAGTTGCAAGATTCTTCAAATCTGAAGAG
>CAZZKB010000084.1:0-4507 GCA_964654575.1 Microcaldota archaeon
TGTTTTTGGTCCAGTTCTTGAACTTGCAAATAAGCTTATTTCAACGCGAGCTGGTTTAGAACATGACCGAGAAGAGCTACAAACTTCAGCTCAAGTTACTGAGGCTGAACGTGTATCTGCATATGATAAACGTGTTACAGAACTTGAATCAGAAGCGACTGAACTAAAGTCTGCTCTTGCTGCTGTTGCAAGGCGTGCTGCAGTTGGTCTTAAATTCGTTTTAAATGATGGTCAAACTATCTCAAGGAATGGTCTTGAAGGTGTTTTAAAAGCTGTCGGTAATAGATTAGAAGAATTTGAATCAGCACTAAAAATATTCACTGGTGATTTACCATTAGCAAAGAGTGAAATTCTTGATTCTGAAGTTCGTTCTCTAGAAGAGAAAAGAAATGGTTTGCTTTTGGAAGTTGCTGATATTGAATCTAAACGAGATTTGATCAAAGCAGAATTGGGTCCTCTTGAAAAAGCTAAGACAAGGGCAGAATCAGATCTCAAAATTGCTAGAGATTCTTATCAAGATGTTTCAAATCGAGGAAACATTCTCAATAATCGTGTAAAACCACTCGCTGAAGAAGTTGCTGCAAAAGAAAAGCGAGTTGGTGAACTAGCTACTACTATTGAAGAAAAGACTAGAGATAGTGAACGTTTAGAAGTTCTGCTTACTGAAAAAACCCGACGTGTTAGCGAATTAGATGCAGAGATTGCTCGAAAGAACGTTGATCTTGAAAATGCTAACAGAGAAGTTGAAAATGCTCGAGCAATGGCTCAAACGATCGTTTCTGATGCTCGAACTGAAGCAGAAGGTATTCTTCGAACCGCTAATGAACAAGCTGCCGCAATCACAGCAACCAATGCACAAGCTGCAGTTTCATCTACGGAAGCAGAAGCTAAACTAGCTGATGCAGAAAAACGACTAAGAGAAATGACAGCTCAGAAAGAAGATCAAGAAAGACGAGCAAATGAGCAAGGCGCAAGAGCAAATGCATTTTTTGATGAAAACGGTAAGTTATCTGCTACAAATATTAGATTAGAACGCGAGTTATTTGCTACAACTACTAGAGCAAATGCAGCAGAAGGTAGAGAAGCAACAGAGAAGCAGCGAGCCGATCAAGAAGCTGCCAGAGCAAATTCAGAATTAAGTCGTGCAAATGCAGCAGTTTCAAGAGCTCAAGATGCAGAAACTAGAGAAGCTCAGGAAAAAGTTCGAGCAGATGCAGCAGTTGCAAGAAATGCTGTATTAGAAAGACAGTTGGAAGACTTAAGAAGACAACTTGATGAAGCAAAAGCAGCTGCTAGTAAAGCAACCGTTGCTACAGGCGGTCTAACAGTTAAGCCAACTTTAACTGGTCCAACGACTTGTAATATTAATGAAAATGTTGTAGTGCAAATTTCAAATGCAAATGATCCAGCAGTACGAATTAGTCCTCCAACTGGAAAATCGACTGTTGTCACTCCAGATGGTACAGGAAAGGTAAGCTTCAGACCTGATCAAGTTGGCAAATACACGCTAACTATCATGGCAACTGATGTAAAATTTGAAGTTAGTGTTGCAGCAGCAAAGAAGGCTGAAGTGTCAGAAGTGCAGGTCGCCTTTAAGAAGGGTGAAGTTGTTCCAGTCCCTGGTAGGTCTGACCTTAAAATTCAATTTGCTGGTTTCACTCCTGCTAAGTCTTTTGATAAGCCAGCTTTCGTATCAGTTACAGTAAAATTTGCCACAACTGGAAAGAAAGGAGATGGCCCTTATACATGGGAATCAACATCTACAGCTCATGAAGTTAAAGATCAAGGTTCCAGTATCGCAACCGCTCCATTAGATGTAGGTCCAATAGTATCTCGTCGTACTTTACACATGACGTTAGGTGGATACAATCCAGATACTGAGTCAGGTACAATATTGGTCAGGGTCGTTGGTGCTGAAGTAATTGATCCAAAGACAAAAGCATCAGCTCCAGCAGTCGACATGGTTCCAGTTACAAAATTAGTTACTGATCTACAACCAGTTCTAGGTGGAATTGTAATTCGACTTGGTGCAAAGGGAGTTCAAGATGCTAAATTAGATGTAATTGAATCTGCTGTTCCAATCGATGCTGGCTTTGATGTTGCAAAGAAACGCTTAGCTGATAAGCTATCTGCACTAGTCGATGTTGCAGTTGAAAAGGCAGGTGCTGATCGAGCTGGTTCAGATAAAGTTGTTTCAGATCTTCGAGCAATGAATGGCGACTCGAAGGCATTTGTAAGTGCTTATGTTACTGCACTTAAGGCAATTCATAGCGCACTTTACGATTCTGCTTTGACAAGCGATGCTGATAACACAGCAGTTGAGGGTTTAAACTAAGGTGATTATGATGACAACTTCAAGAAGGGAAGCAATATTAAGACAAAATGCAGTCGATGCTTTAGACAATCTTGCTCGTGCAGCAGAAGATCGCTCACAAGGTGGCCTTCGAGGTCGATTTAAGGGTCTAGTTGAGGACCTTGCAAAAGAAGGTACATCTAAAACTGTCAGGGCTTTTGCAAAAAGAACTCTTGAGCTTGGACAAAAAATTAGATCAACTAATGCTAGAGTCGATGCTTTGGATTCAACCAAAGTCGATACCACCGCAGCTGCTACTGCAGTTGAAGAAGGTGAAAAAGCATTAACTCGATTAGGAAAAGGTCTACTTAAAGTTGCTAGAAATGTTGCCTTACTTACTGGAGATGTAGAGGTATTAAAACGAGAAAATGTCTCTCTTAAAGATCAGCTAGCTGCTACAAATCGAGAGCTAGCAGAAACTCGCGCAATGCTTGCAAATGTATCTGTAACACTTAGCCTTATCGCAGGTGATCATGGTCAATATGCAAGTAATATAGGAGCTGAGCAAGCGCAGTCTCACGAAGTAAGTCTTTTGGATGCAATATATATTGCAAATGAACGTGCAACTATAAACGGCACTAGATTTGAAGACGAATTTGTTCTTCCAGATCCTAAAACTATTAATCCAACTGCTGCTTTTGCTGCATTGGGTGTAATCGCAGATCGATCTCCAGATGCTAATCGATCTTCTTACGAGAAGTTTGTTTCGTCACTAAGACGAGAGGATCCTTCATTAGATCTATCTGGTATACTTGATAATTTAGTCGAAACTGTGCGAGTTAACTATAATTGTGTAAATACTAAAATAACTGGCAGACTATTCGAGTATGTTATCGATGCAATGCTTGAGTCTGACCAATCTGTTGTTGCAAGAAAGCTCGGTAGCTTATCTCCATCTCATCTAGACTATGCAAAATCTGTTATTAAGGATCAAAAGAACAAAGCATACGTTTGTGGACAGATCGCTAGTGTTACTGGGGCAACGGGTACTGATCTCGAAGATACCTATGTTGATCTAGTACAACAATCAGGGGGCTCATAATATGGCAGTTATAAAAAAACCAGTTCAACCAAAACCTGGCGTTGCACCTCAATTAGGTCCAATGCCAGCAGTACCTGCACCAGCAGTCGAGCCTGCAACTGCAGCAGCTCCATCAGTTTCAGTACCTACTCCAGCAGTTACTCCTGGTGATGGTAGAATTTCAAGTCCTCCAGCACCACAATCAAGTCCTCCAGCTCCTGGTGATGCTACAAATAGACCTTCTATGCCAGGAGAGAGGATTTCAGCACCTCCACCAGAGCCAGCACCTGTTTCTCCAGCTGCTCCAGCATCGCTTGCGCCATTAACGTCCGATTCAGTTCCGCCAGGTCCGATGCCAAGACCACCACCTCTTCCTACTGCTAGTTCTAGATCTGCAGAATTATCTTTGGGTGTAGAAAAAGAAATCATTAATGGAGTTCGAGTTAGCGCAACTCAAAATGGCGAAGAATTCGAGTTAGCAATTTCCAATAATGGTGTGTCTAGTACTGCTTATCTAGATAACAATTCATATCATCGATTTAATGCAACTAGTGAAGGTCATTCATATGAGGTTTTAGTAGTATCAGATCATGGTCGTGTCTATGCAAGTGCAGTTAAATTAGACGGTAATACATCCAGCTTTGATTTATCAGAAGGCCAATCTGGTCGCATTGGAGATGCTAGTGTATTCTATTATACTGGTAATCGTACGGCTCGAATATTTGCATGCTCTGACTCTGATAGTGAGCGCATATCCATAAGCGATGCATATGTTGAGACTGGAACATTAAGGGTTTCAATAGGTTCGGGTGATCACAATCTTAAATTTTTTAAGACTGGCGATTCTGTCAGCGTTTATAGCCTTACAATACTTTCATCAACTCCAGTTGCTGTATCAGTTCCAAGTCCAGTTGCACCAGCTCCAGCAGCCCCGGTCGTTGCACCAGCAGCTCCAAGACCTCCGAGCACAATTGCACCTGTGCCAAAACCAGCAACGCCAAGTCCAGCTCCAGCCGCTACTCTAGATCCTCACACAGGTTATACTGTTGTAGGTCCGGGTGCTGTAACTCATGTTATGTCAGCAACTAGTTCAGTTGCAGCATCGACAGCTTCAGCAGCAGCGCCGCCGAACT
>CAZZKB010000085.1:0-4466 GCA_964654575.1 Microcaldota archaeon
ATCAACTACGTTGATGAAAAGAACAACAAAGTCCGGCCATTCATACTCCACGCATCATTAAGTGGAAGTTTAGAGAGAGTTATCTATGCATTACTTGAAAAAGAGGCAATGAAAATTGCAGCTGGAAAGAAAGCCTCATTCCCACTGCACCTAGCTCCTACTCAAGTGCGTCTTGTTCCAGTTAGCGAAAAGCACCTTGAATTTGCAAAAGGAGTTCTATCAAAACTCGATTCTCATAATATTCGAGTCGATATTGATGATCGGAACGAAGGTCTTGGAAAGAAAGTTCGGGATGCCCAGATGGAATGGGTACCATACGTAGTAGTTATTGGAGACCGGGAAATGGAATCTGGTAAGTTGATGGTTAACATTAGAGATCCTGAATCAAAGAAGGAGATGACTATCGAAGAGATAATCTCTCTTGCAGAATCTGCAAATGCTGGTATTCCATTTGAAAAGCTCAGTCTTCCAAAGGAGTTATCAAAGAGACCAGTGCTTTAGATTACGTCTTTTTCCAAACTTTTTATTTTCTTACAATAATTTTTTTAAATCTTGTTGGGCTTATTTAGCCCTGCGCGGGAGAAATTATGTCAGGTACTATGGCTAGAGCAATCCATCTTCAACCCTCTAAGCTTCGGGAAGTCGATTTTAAGCTTACTGTCGGTAATCTTAGCTTTAGCGCTAGAGTATCTCAAGAAACCTCTTTCTCAGAGGCTCAGGCAAAAGCATTCGAGCAGGCTGGGGCAAAAGTAGTTCAGCTTTTTAACAAGGAATACCAGACATACGAATTTTTTGGGGTCGTTTCGCCAGAAGGTGCAGCATTCTTTGGTGATGAGAAGAAAATTCGCCAAGCACTTGCAGCTATGGATCTGTCTGGTTTTGGCGATCCGAGTTTAGTGCACTCAATGATAGAGCAAGCCATCTCCGAGCGATCTGATGCTGCTCACTTCTATGCTAAAAATTCACAAGGCAATGACGCAATTCCTATATATAAAGTAAATAATCAAGTTATCTTTCCAAACGGAGATGAGCTTCCTGTTGCCCCAGGTTTAGATAACTTCACTTGGTCTGGCTCGAATTCAACTGCAAATCCTACTACTATCGATGAACTTCTTGGTCGCGTACCTGCCAATACAATCGCTCGTCCTAATTTCGACTCACAAAAACCAAGTCCGGAGCCAATTAATTTTCAGGAAAAAGCTGCTGAAGCTCATGCAGGAAATCGAACTGCCAAAGTCGAGCTTAGTTCCAGTGAAATCATGCTTTTTGGCTATACTACTAATGACCTTTCACAACCTGTCTCAACCGAAGCAAGCGTTTCTCAAGCAGATCAAAAATCTCCAGAAATAAAGATCGCTCCAGTTATCGTTACGCCAGTAGATTCACATTCTTTCAGTGTCTCCGCTACTGTTCAATATGCTCCGTTTGCTGCAAACGATAATTTTGCTCCAACTTCCAATGGGCCGACCCCACAAGTTCCAGTTCCTCGGTCAGAGTTTACTGCAATCGCTTTAATCGCTCAATCTATTGCTACCAACGATAATTATCAACATCGTCCGGTCGATCAACAAACTCAGCATTTTGTTGATTCTCGGCCTGCTATCTTATCATCATCGGATTTGAGGCTGCGGACAGAAAACAACTCTCCTAAACTTCTTGCATATGAAGTGGTCTTTAGTATTGTGCCTCGATTATTACAAGCTTCTTCTAGTGATGTTGCAAATGATAATTCTATTGGTTTTAGTGTTCGATTAGTTTCGACTCAAACATCGGTTAATTTGGTCAATATTACTTCCAGAAAAGGTGCTGACCTGTACAACGTTTCACAACCACGTTCAAAACACGTTTTATCTAGTCAAAAACACGATGTTGCAGATTCAATTCCTCAAAGTCTTGGATCGAATTCAAAGCGATTCAATTCGTCTAATCTTGACCCAAGAGCAATCGATATCACCTCTCAAAAAATTGCATCTAAACTACAGCGTTCCTCTAAATTAGAAAAGCCTGATAAATCTAAATCTTCAAAATTCAGTCGTTTTAAGATTGCTTGCGAATCTTTACAAAAAGTTCATAAAAAGACCAAAAATCTAAAGGAAAAGAAGTCCTTCGATAAGATAGTTAGTGAAAAAAACAAAACGCGAAAAGTCGCTACCAAAAGATCTGCTACCGAGAAGCGTGTAAAAGTTATTGACTTAGACAAATCTCGCTCTAAAGTAAAGAAAAATCAAAAACCTAAATCAATTCGGGTTGCAGAGCGATCTAAAATTGAGGCTGCAACAACGCCAAAGATCAAAACAACTTCAAGAAGAAGCTCTACTCAAAGGCTACCATCAAACGTAATTCCAATCACAAGAAAAACAAATTCCAGAAAACAAAATAAAAGACAAAGAAAGATGCCAAAAGAGCTCTATCGAGAACTCGTTGGTCTATTTAGACAAAAAAGAAGAAGAATTAATGGAACAGCGCTGGTAGGAAGTTTAGGATAAAGAACATCAGTGCCCCATAGCTCACAATTTTTACTATTGTCTTGTTCTTTACATTTACGTCCAGTATTCGATATCCATCGAACATAGGTATCGGAAGCAAATTTACTGCCCCTACAATGAAATTAAGTGCAAATGTTAATCCAAGAGTTACATAAATAAACTTAAGTGCTGGTGCGATAAATGTTCCAGCCAAATTAAATGTATTTAGCAAATATACCAAACTCATAAACAGCACAAATGTTATCGAACTAGTTAGCAAATTTGCGCTTGGACCAGCGATAAGTACTCTTGTTTGTTTCTGCTCTTCTGCCTTGACTAATTCTTTTTCATCCGGCTCAACAAATGCGCCTATTGGGATTACTCCAAAGAGAACTAGTCCAGAAGTAAGTACTTTTATTTTTCCAATTCTTGCTAATACTGCATGTGCTCCTTCATGCACTGCCATCACTATTGCCAGGGCAATTATTCCTTCAAAGAGGGGTAAATTAATTCCAGGAAGCAAAAATGTTCCGCCGCTAGCTGTTTTGGTTATTGTATCAGAGCCATGGATAAGTAAATTGACTATGGCTGGAAGAACTACAAAACCTCCATAATATACTATTCCTGAGAGTATAAACAAGAAAAGTCCTCCCACCATCAATATTGTACTAATTATTATAAGTCCAGTGTCCTGCCCAACTGAGCTAGTTATTCCAACTGTCTTATCGGCTGCCCCAAGTTTTAATACTTGGAATAAGAATACGAATGCTGTTGGTGCAACGACTAAACTTAGGAAAACCAAAAGCAGCAATCCTATTACAAAATCTCTAAAGCTTGCTCTCTTTCTAAATATTAACTGGCTAAGCATTCCATATCCGATTGAATGGCCAATATCGACAAGAGTTGTAGAAATATTTTCGTGCTTTTTAGCAATATTTTCTATCTCATTTAGTCCTTTTTCGCTTTTTAATAGTATTAGGCCCATTTCGCTGCTTTGGTTGTAATGCTTTATCCATATCTGATTGACTAACAGCATTTCCAAAACTACCAAAACGAATTTTATCGGCCCACTAACTGACAATTGCAATATTCCATAGAATGCAGCAATGGCTATTATTGCCACTAGTACTGCGAGTATATTCTTGTTGTTCATGAATTACCTTTAGCAAAACAGATGTTTTTATAGGTTCTGCTACCTTAATTCTATTCATGGGAAATCTTTCTTGTGAAATTTGCGGCCGAGCATCAGTAGCGGCTCAGGTCTACATTGAAGGGGCAAAACTCATGGCATGCTCCAACTGTATGCGCGGAGGTAAAATCATTCAACGCTTTGAGAGCGAAGCAGCAGTTAAGACTTTTGCAGAAACTCCAGTTCCTTCTTCATTTGATTCAGGCGAGGAAATTGTCGATGATTACGCATCATTAATTCGTCATGCTCTAGAGAGACTTAAGTTGCCTCTTCCAGTTGTAGCTGAGAGAATTAAGGAAAAGGAAAGTTATCTTCGATCAATTGAATCTGGTCACTTAATGCCATCACTCCCAGTAGCAAAGAAACTGGAGAAAGAACTTGGTATAAAACTGATTGAGAAAGAAGTTCCAAATGTAGCTCCAGTTGCAGCTCCAAAGAAATTCGGCCCACTGACTCTTGGCGATATGCTTAGCATCGAGCCTGAAAAAACTAAGAAAAAGAAAAATTAGGGGTCTTTATGGGAGTCGATTTAGGAGATTTAGTTGAGAAACAAACTATTTCGATCGATTCTCTTTCTGGAAAAACTTTAGCAATCGATTCTTACAACATTATCTATCAATTTCTCTCTTCGATTAGGCAGGAAGACGGAACTCCTCTAAAAGACAGTAGGGGTAATGTCACTGCTCACTTGTCTGGTCTTTTTTATCGAACTTCAAAACTGCTTGAAGCTGGAATACGACCTGTGTTTGTCTTTGATGGAAAAGCCAATCCGCTTAAACACAGGGTTCAGCAGGAGCGAATGGAAGCAAAAG
>CAZZKB010000086.1:0-4463 GCA_964654575.1 Microcaldota archaeon
AAACATGTTCATTCTAACTGTTTTTGGGGTTTTTATACCTGGTAAGGCAATAACGTGGTATACACCGCATTCGCTGTTTTTGTGTCTTTCACTCGTTTGTACCTAGGAGTGCATAAAATCTTAGATGTACTTGGCGGAGTACTTATAGTACTTATATATGTTGGTGATTATTTCATGGCAGATCTTTTATGGTCAAAAGCCGCTTCTGATTTTCTTGGAATAATTCTCAAAAAAGGATACTATATGTAAATAAAATTTGGAACGTAGGTGATTTAATGAAACTTGGAATTGTGATTTCGACTGAAGATATCGAAGCTATCTGGAATGCTTTTCGACTTGCAAACTTCTCAAAAAAAGAAGGTGATGAAGTCAAAGTTTTCCTTGTAGGAAAGGCAGTTGAGTATGAAGAAAAAAACACAGAACGTTTTCCTGCAAAGAATGAAGCCGAAAAATTTGTTTCTGGTGGAGGCAGCATTCTTGCATGCGGTACCTGTCTGAAACTAAGGAACCGGCAAGGGGATAACTTATGCCCCATTTCTTCATTGAAAGACCTTTATGCTCTGATAAAAGAAAGCGATAAGATTGTGAGTTTTTAGGTTTAAAAAGATAAGAATGGTTAATAGTGGAAAATGTCACTTCGCTTTTTTAATGATGGAAATAATCTCAGCCTCAATTTCCACTACCGTATTTTTTTCAATATTTTGGAAAAAATTTGGTATGATTGAGGGTCGCATCGATGCGATTAGAACTTTACCTTCATCTTCCAGAATATTAATTCTGCAGGGCAGACAGAGTGACACAAGTTTTTCTTTTCCAAGTAGGGTATTGGCATGCTTAGCAGAACATAATTCAATTATCTTCAATCGTTTTATTTTGAATTCCTTAGCTGCCAGTCTTTCTTTCAGATCATAAATGGAGAATACACTCCATCCGCCTTGCTCATCAATAGATTTTAAGACTGAAACAATGGTATCCTCGAAGCTCTTGCTGCTTTCAATAATATAAGCAAATTCCTTCGGTTCCATGGCAGCTCAGCCTCCAAGATCTTTTTTCATATCTTGATACTTCTCTTTGGTAATCTCTCCTTTTGCATATCTTTGTTGAAGTATTTCCGATGCCAAAGAGGATTTTGGAGTTTCATTTCTCAGGTTGCGGTATAGCCAATATATCAAAAGTATCAGTCCGACAAGCATCAAACCCCAGAATATGACGTCAAATATCCAACCCCAACCATATGAATAACCCATCGTGCCATTTCCATATCCCATCATTCCGCCATAAGGATAGCTCATCATTCCACCTCCAAAATTACTGCGATAAATAACGGGCATCATACCCATCATGCCACCGTAAGTGAGTGTTGTGTTGCTCTGCCCACAATAGAGAGACTCTGCAATTTGAATGTGGGATTGAGCCAAACTTGCAGACCCTTCGCCACCCATCATCTGTTCCATTGCATCATGTGCAGCCCCAGGATGCATAAGTTCCATATAATAATCTCCGATGAGTTGGAGTTGGGAGCTGCTGAGTTGACTGCAACTAATATTAGAATCAATGAGTTGTCTTGCAGCAGAAATTTCATCACTACTCATAGTCGCGAAAAGCAATCCGATACAAAGCAGAATAAAAATTGCTAACTTCATAGTTTCACCCCATTTTCTTAATTCTAAAATAATCCTCTACTTTAGTTTTTGCTCCATTCAGATATTCTTCCGTTTTCTGAGTTTGAATGGCAAAATTATCTGCACTGAGTTCTTCTGCATCTTCAAACGTAACACTATCGAAAAAAGCATGAACTATTGGTATTTTAGAATAAATGAAGTTACTTAATTGGTAGAATGAAGAATTGTTAGTCAAATGCCCATATTCGTGGAGTAAAACTGCATTAAGTTCATTTTCAGTTAGAATTTCAATCATTCCTTGGGAAACTACGATCCATTTTCCTAATCCGCTATATGAAAATGCAAACGGTTTTCCAGAATCAGCTACATAAACAATAACTGGGGTTGGCAATATGGCACTTAATTCAGCAGATTTCACTTTTCTGTTAGTCGCTAAATAAATATTTGGTACAACAAAATATCCAAATAGCAGACAACCGATTATCGCCAAGGGAATTCCGTATATGATTGTTTTTTCGGTGCAGATAATCATATTTTCATTGCAGGTCATTATGACCAGAAAATAAGTAAAAAGCAGAATAATGCTAGAGATGAAGAGGTATGACCAACGTATCTTCGATCTTATCTGTTCTTTTTTTATTACGAATATCAATGATGTTAATGCGATTAAACCAAAAAACAAGATGGCCATAAAGCCATTTGAACTTTTAGTGAATGCGTCTAGACAGGGACCAACAATGCATTCGAAATCGTTCATTTTTACACATCACTAAATCTTTTATGGAAATAACTAATCGCACTGTCCCCAAACTTGTTTATTATTCTATCAACGTTCTCCTTCAGATACTTTTCTTCTATCTCTTTCTCACTTTTCTTTAGATAATATATGTACCGAGTGCCACCCCTACAAGTTTCAACCGTTCTTCCGACTAAATTCTTTTCATGTAATCTATCCAGCATAACTGCTATACTGGTGATGGGAGTCTCTTGTTTAAGTGCCTCATATATTTCCCGTACTTTCATCTTTCTGCCTGGCAAGAGGATGTTTAGAACCTCTGCTTCCAACGGACTTAAGTGCTCTAATACTCCTTCAGATATCATTATTTGCCACCTTGATAGCTTTACAACATAAATAAGGCTTACACGTATTTAAAAAGAGTATGGTTAGTATTACAGATATTGTAATTCTTACTTATGGTGTAACTATGAAATCGGCATATCTTATATACCTTGGATTTCTTTTTTTAGTTATAATTACAATTCTTATTGCTCCTGCGTTCGCACTAATTAATGAAAATGGGTTTGCAAGTTTTATCTACAATGTGTATGTACCAACGTGCCATCAGTGGATTTACCGCTCAAGCTGCATATTCTCCAATGGAAATAATTATTGGATCGGAAACTGTATTGATAGTACAAAAAATGAAAGTATTACAACCCAGTTCACATCCGCAAGCAAACGATGGGACGGTGTTTTCAATTATTCTCGAGATCAAATCGGGTTAAATAGAGCCGAAAAGGTAGAATACAGAAATGTTGTCGGATATAAGTTTGCAAATGATGACCGGAACATCGGCTTATATTTATTTATGTTTCTTGGTGGTACTGTTCTTCCCTTTGTTTGGAAAAAACCCTATATTCCGTATGTTGGTTATCTGGTTCTTGGAATCTTACCTTTAGCTATTGACGGAACTGGTCAGTTGTTAGGGTTTTGGGAAAGTACCAACATTATTCGGTTTGTGACAGGCGCTATAGCCGGTATTGCTGCGACAGTGTATGTATATGCATTTCTAAATAATTCTCAGATGAATGAGGTGAAACCTAATGCTTAATGGAATCGTTGATTATCTTCGAAACAATCATCTAGCAATGATGGCGATTTGCTGTGTGCTACCATTGGTTTTGATTTTTGTTTTACAAGTCGCTGGCATCACTGGCTGGTGGGTATATCCGCTCGCGTTAGTGATTTGTGTTGGTAGTCATGTCCTGATGATGTTCTTTGGAGGCGGAAAGAAATGCCATTAAGCTACTTTAAGGAAAAGGCCGATAAATACTGGTCTTTAGTAGAAAACGGATTTTGGTTTTTCCTGATTTTAGTGTCGTAGGTGGTAACGATGAAAGTTATGCATCCCGGTTATCGTGTAGTGGGGATTTGAGGTGGCTCGTTGGGTTGCTGTGACGGATATAATGATATAAATCACCAAGAACAAAAATCAAGTTGGGTTAAGCGGATATCCCTAGCATTATTGCTATTGCTGGTTGTTGGTGTGTTGCCCAAGTAGGTGCGAGGGATTCAATGCCGACTAACTCTAAAACTACATTATATCTACCTATGATCTTCAGGTTTTTTCTATTAATTTTGCTTCCATTTATCCTTGGATTCTGGCTACTTCCACACACTACTCAAGTTCGGGGGGAAGTAGTGGTAGATTCCAATGAGCAGGGTACTGGTGTTCCTTCGATGGCCTCTTATTCTTTTAGCCATTCATTCGAAGCATTTTTTGCTTCATCGAGAATTAGTTCTGCTTTTCCCTTAGCTGATTATTTGAATTTTCCGCCTTTTGTTACGCATAGTAGTCCGACTGTGTGTTTTCAGGATAGCGGAAGTTACTTCGTCTTAGCTTCCGGCAGACAATATACGCCACCTTTAAGTTGGGACATTAATCTAGATAACGGCGAAACACTTAATATTCAATCAAACTCAGTCAACTGTACTGCTTCAAAAAGTAATGCTTCCTATCGATGGTCTGCAAAACCAAAAATAAATTTAGACGATCCAAATTTACAAGGGCAAGTTACTTTTGTCGCAAAAACAAGTGCATACCCTCAGATTGTAATGGA
>CAZZKB010000087.1:0-4436 GCA_964654575.1 Microcaldota archaeon
TATTAAGCATGCAAACCACTCACTTGGATAATTTTTATATCTTACGACAAATTTACAATCAAAAATTTATTTCATTTTCCAATCAAAGTGGTCTTGCGAACTTTGCCCTGAACATAATCAATAGTTGCATCATAATCAAAGCCAAGCTTCTTAGATTCATTAATAGGTGGCAAGATAACCTCGTAAGTTGGAGAAAGAAGGCAGTTTGTGCCCTTGATTTGGAATGAACCATTATTGCCTGAAATTATCCCAGCAGTAATTATGACATTGCAACCATTAACATAACTAACAGTAAGTGCAGTTGTTTCGTATGGATAAATCGAACCTTGCTCAACTCCAGTTCCGTTTAAATCGGTGTATAGAATAGTAATGTTTAGAGTCGCATTGTTATGAAGAACCATGTGACTAACTGAAGAGCGAAGTGCTGGCAAAGTATAGTTTAGATTGTATGCAATGGCAGATGTCGAGCCAGACTTTGTAAATAGAGACATGCGAGAGTTGTAATCCTTAGTATAGATATAGTCTTGGTCAATAAAAACTCGATTTGTTCCTGAAGTTATATTTGTATAATTTGTAGTAATATTACTTGCCGTCCTAGATGCAATCTCAGAAGTCAAATATGTATCAAAACTGAATATTTCGTTCGAGTAGTTGTAACTTGAAAGAGTGTCTGAAATGATTATGTGAGTGCTGTCATTCCTTTGACTAAAAGACAAATATGGGCCTATGATAGAATTGAGTTCGAGTGCCGCATTATCCACTAGAAAAGAAGAATAGACTAGAGGCATCGGTTCAGCTAAAGAGCGCTCAGTTGAAAGCTGGGAGTTTCTTAGTGACATTGACAAAACTACTATAAGCATAATTATACTGACAGAGAGGATAGTTATCACAAAGCCCTTCATCAGCTAGACACCTTGCTAAGCCACGAAACAGATCGTGCAACATAATTGCTGTTGTTAAAAAGAATCATCATTGAAGTCGTTTGAATATCTTGATCAGTCGTATCATTACAGCCATTTTTCACATATGAAATAACTTGATCCCCAGTAACATTAAACATAGTTATATTCATACAGACAAACTTTGGAGTTGCTTCGACAATTTGCGGCAGACATGTTGAATTGCCACTTAGCGCAAGATCAGCCATTCCAGATTTTTGCAGTACTGTCAATGAATCGATAGATAGTGATTTGAGATAAATTCCATTTGGCGAGTGAGGATCTAAATTTTGAGTTGAGATAATTAGAGCTGCGAAGAACAAGAAGGTTATCGCAGTTGCAGAATCTAGAGTAATGATAAAGCCCTTCATCAGCTGCCACCCCAAACTTCCATATGAAATATGACCGGAGTGTTGTTTAGAAGAGCAAAGCGATCAAGAGAAATGGTGTTATTTAGCGACCCAGTAGCCAATTTTCCAAATCGATAATACTCGACATTTCCACTTAAATCAGTTATCTTAAAACCAAAATCGTAGAGCTGCAGCCCTAGTCGAGATTTTATAGTAGAGTAGGCAGTTGCGTTTTCGGAGATCAATTTTGCAACTTTAAGAGAATTTAATTCGTTTCGACCATTTGTAAGACCAATAGCAATGATGTTGTCATCAATGTGAGGTAGCATTTCCCAGCTTTTTGGCTCACCAGAAGTCGCAAGCAGAGATTCGGAAGCAAAATACGCACTTGAACTCATGGTGCTTTGCTTAGCCAGTGTAGTCCAGCGTATAACCAACGTATTCCAAAGTAAGACATAGATAAGTAATACGAATGAAATTGCCACTAGACCAGCCATAAAGTCAACTGTCCAAATCTGACCCTTTAGATTATTTGATATCGATCTCACCTGCGTTGTTCGAGATAATATTGTAGCCTCGAACTAAAGTGCTCGAATTTCTTTTGGAGTCTAGAATGGATGCATAAGAAGAAGCAAAAGTACGACTCGATTGTATTGAATGGTTGTATATAGAGACAGACTCGTTGTTTCCAAGAGACATTGTGACATTGTAACTTGCACCACTTCCAGCTAGATAAACATAGTTGTATGCAGCAGCTGCCGTTTGAGCATTAGTACTTGCTATTGCCGAATCCTGAATTTGAGCTAAATTGAAATTGCCGCCTAGGTAAATTGTAAAAACTACGATAAAGATAGCAAAAAGTGCAGAATACACGACAAGAAACTCGCTTGAAATTTGACCTTTCATAAAAAGTCAATGCCTCCCGATACTCTGGAAAATAGAGTTTAGAGTCTGGACATTTGGAGCAAAGTAATAGTCACCACCAGTAAGAAGCGCAACGTTTGTCAATTCAGTATCGTTAACATCACTACCATATCCGATCGTATAAACAGTTATGTTAAGGTTGCGACAAAGTATTGCGCCATTTATCGAGTTTCCAGTGTTACTCAGCCCATCAGTAAGGAAGACAACTACCCTAGTTGCCCCAGCTCGACCTCTTGAAGAATTAAGTTCGGCAGCTGCGTTATCAAGACCGCATTCGATGCAAGTACTTCCAGAAGGATTGAGCGCATTGATTGCTGTTTTAAGCGCATTTTGATTTGCCGTACTCATCATTGCTAATTGCTTATCAGTAGTAGCAGTAGTACTGTACGAAACTAATCCTGCCTGTACATTGTTACCAGCAATATCAACGAAACTGCTTGCTGCTGTTTTAACAGACGCCATTTTTGTAGGACCTTGCTGAACAGAAATGAGACTATTTGAAGCAGTGCAACCAGTGGCATTTCGCTTAAGCCAAAGAGAAACTTGATAAGGAACAGAGTAAGAACTGACATTAATTGAGGAAGTCAGAGTTACATAAGTCGTTGAAGTTGTGTTACCAGTAGCTACCTGAACACCGTTTATAGTTGCATTGTAAGATGAAAGACAGTTTGCAACACTCGATTTAAGATCTGCACTAAAGTTTGCAAGATCTCCATTAGCTGAAACTACAGTGACATTTTTTACCCATGACCAGCCAGTACTTGCAGCAGTTACGGTTCCACCAGCAGTAGCGTTGGTAACATTCTCAATCATAGATCCAGATCGATCAAGAACAATCATCAGATCTACATCAACAATACCAAAGCTATCATTGTAAATGCCTCCAATATTTCCAAGAGAATCGTTGCATTGGTAGTAGATGTTGTAACTACCTACTGCGAGAGAGCCGATCGAGTAGGTGAAGTTTTCAGTTGGCGAATCCCAAGCACCATCAGCTGGAGTTGTAGCAACCCATGAACCAGCTGAACCGACCTTGACATTACAACCAGCAACATTACTATTTCCAGTATATGCATCAGTTGCAACACCACCAATAGTAATATTAGTCAAGGTAGTTGCAGAGTCAGGTTTAACCATAGAGATTACAATTGGCCCAAGAACATCAGCCTCACTAACGTTGAAATAGTAGTAGCCTGGAGGACCAGTATTATTTTTTGAATCAGTACATTTAGCAGCAAGAGTATGTGGGCCAAGACTAAAGCCAGAAGTGAAATTGTAGAAAGACATTTCTGTTGGCGAATCGTATGCTCCATCTTGTGGAAGCATGTTAAGCCAACTGCCAGAGTTGTCAGCTTGAATTTGACAGCTGTAGATTGTGCTGTTGCCAGTTAGTGTATCAGTTGCATTTACATATATTTCGACATCGTGGTTTTTGATTGCCGGAGTTGGATTTTGATACATGTAAGTGATAAGTGGACCCATAGTGTCATTAGCAGAATTTATCAACCCCGGAGGCAGTACAATAACAGTCACTGGAACATCATCAGATTCTGTGTTTCCCGCTCCATCATTTGCATTTAGAGTTATCTGACCTAGATATGTTCCAGAGGCATTAGCATTTGAAACAAAATTAAGATTTATGAAGTTAGATGCATTAACTGCAAGAGAAAATGAAGCTGGAACTCCAGACATGGACACGAATGAATTAGACCAAGTTGTCTGAGTTGAAATGTTTATCGATCGAGTCCATATATTAGTGACATTGAAGCTAGAGGTTGCTGATGAGTTACTTGGCATTACAAGATAGATGCGGTTTTTATCAAAACTCATCATGGCATCTCCGACTCGAACTCGGTTGCCTTCTGAGACGACCCAAACCCATTTGCCTCCCGAAGTCGATGGTAGAGTACCATGAACAAGAAATGTTTCTGTAGCAGCGTAGTCTGAGCCAGATACACGCATCTTAATGGTTCGATTTGCTACAAAAGAGGAATTTGGATCATAACTACTTGGAATTTGCACAAAGACATGCTTTCGCGAGCCTTCACCTTGTGAATAGACTTCTTTTGCAGCAGAACTTAGATCATTGATAGTATTTATAGAATCAGAAGTGTCTTTTTGCGCAAGCACTGCAGATTGTTGAGATTGTGAAAGAGTGATCGCGACCAAAAGTACGACTACAGTAACGCCTAAAATAATCATGAATTCAGCACTTGTCTGACCA
>CAZZKB010000088.1:0-2415 GCA_964654575.1 Microcaldota archaeon
CAATCTAATCACATGACCTTCTGACGCTGAGCATCAGTTAAATCGATCGAGTAGGGGGAGCCAAGAATTGTTTTTGGAAAAGTGTATTTATAAGTAAAGCCATAACTGCCTTTAACTGAAAGAGAGATTGCATTTAGAAATCCTTCTCCAGTTTCCTTTGCCACAGAGTTTTCTCTTGCAGGAAGCTCGACATTCTGAACCTGGTTTATCACAACATATGCAGCGATAACAAGGAACATGAAGACAGCACTATAGAGAAGAAATTCTGCAGCAACTTGAGCTTTCGAATTCTTTTGGCAGTTAGCCCGATTCACTTAGTACCACCACACCATTGTGATTTTCAAGAGAAAGGCGATAAAGGCCGCTTTTTCTTGAAGCTACAGTCTGAGTTGAATCAGAGTAAGCAATAATCGGAGAAACAGAATCGAACATTCCTTTTGATGTTTTTATACGCACAGTAACTTCTCCCTTTCCAACAAGAATAGATTGTGTTGTTGCTGGTAAATTAAGAAGGACCGTATTCTTAGCCCCATTACCTTGACTGTAGATAAGATTAATGCTATCTGCTAAATTTCTTGCAGACGCATCTGCCTGAGCTTTAGCAGTATCTTCATAACCAACTGAACTTATCGAATAGATAAGGAAAAGGATTGGAAGGCTAAATGCCACAACTACTCCAAAAGTAACAAGAAGCTCCATCGAGCTTTGACCTTTCATACTAGCCACAATGAGCACCTCGATCACAAGTTATCTGATTAAGACCATAATCGGTAGCTGTAGATGGACTAACTGCAAAGATACCAGTAACTGGACTGTCTCCGCAAGTTGCTGCATCACGACAGCCTGGAAGTCCGCGAACATTAATACCATGAGCTGGGCCTCCTGGACCAAAGAATTCTCGATCCAAGTGGCCTTGACCATTGTAAGTTGAAGCATTTGCATATTGACCGATGATAAAGGTCTCAATACCAAGTAAGCTTGTCCTTGAATATGGATCAGAAAGCAATCGATCTAAGTAAGATGGAGCATTTGGATTTCCAATATAATAACCACACATGACCAGATCGCGCATGTTTTCAATATTGAATATTCCACTTGATGAAGTTAGAAGTTTTTGTTGTGGATGATCTGCAACATCAGAAGCACTGGCATTGTTTTGAATAAGAACGCATTTGCCTGCAACTGGAGAGCCGCTAGAGCCATAAACTGGGCAGTTGCCAGCCGAAGAAACGCTAAATCCATTTGAAACAATAAATGGTTTATCAGTACATATTCCAGAGGCACAACTGATCGTGGCCGAGCAGTCATCTTGGTATCGTAGTGGATTGAATGTGTTAGATTCGTCATTTGGTAATGATGAACATCTTGAGGTCGATCGAGTTAGAGTCGGAGTTGAGGTTAAGATATAGCCAGCATATGCCGGATATCCACTAACTGGATTATCTCCAAGTCGATTTATCTCATCAAAAGTACCTACAAGAATGTAGTTTGGTTTCTGATCATCACTAAGACTTGAAGCAGATGGAACTGCAGGGTTAGTAGATGCACCAGCAGATGCGATTTGGTTGTAAAGCCATCCTTGACCGCCATAAATTGATGAACTGGAAGAAATTACCGAACTAGAACTAAATGACGAAACATTTTGATAAGCACGGTAGAAGAAAAATTGTCGATAAATAGCACTTGAGCCATCCATAGATAGCCGAGAACTTGACCTAACCAATGCTGGATCGACTAGACCATTTAGATCGACTTTACCTACAACATGATAAACTCTTGAAACAGAAGATGTGTTTGCAAAATCGCCTAGACGCAAGGTCATGTTAAATGAATAATCAACTGCATCCATTGAGGATTGGTTGAGTTTGAAATCTGAAATAGAAAAGTTACTTACCCGCAGACCGATTCCAAGCAATGATTGATTTAACCCATCAACCCAGTTTTGTATTGATGAGGATCTATCATCACTTGGGGCTGAGCCAGAGAAATACGAACTTGATGCAGTCCCATTTAGGAACATACTATAAGTTGCAAGTCTGATATTTCGATATTGATCGTCAGTTGGACCAGTAAGGATTTCGTTATTGAAAGCATTTTGATTAAGCCTGAAAATTGCCCGATTCATAGCCATATTTGATATGTTTGAAACCTTTTCAGGAGTTATTTGTGCAATAGTAAGATCTAATGTAGATTGACGATAAAACTCAGCATATGAGCGCTCGGAAGTTTCGATCGCCTTTACCCAAACAGAAATTGAGAGTAATATATAGGTAAGTATAAGAAAAACTGCAACAACAAACAAGAAGCCTTTGCGATCCATTTGACATCACCCTCAAACGTAAACTGTTAATCTAAGGACTTTCACATTCGCTGATGGAACTAAATCCCCACCGACTGAACCGCCGGAACCCGCAC
>CAZZKB010000088.1:2515-4435 GCA_964654575.1 Microcaldota archaeon
AAGAATATCAACGAATAGATTGCCACTAGTGCTAAAGCAAATGCTACAAAAGCATCTAGAGAAAATATGAATGCTCGCATAGATAAAAATAAGGAGCTGAGGGTTTTTAAACAAGCCTTTTTGGAATACGAGAGAAAGAATCAATTATTGATACATTGACTATATGCGCTTCCACATTCATTACATACTTTGTATCCAGTAGAACAACCTTGAGAAAGACAGTTGACTTTGGTTGCAGGAACACAGACCTTTTCCCAGCTGCAAACCGACCAAACGCCACCAGAACAAACCGAAACGCCCAAACATGAACCAACTGAGCACTGCTGAGTAAGCCCTTCCTTACACATAGAAGACGGATTTAGGGATAATTGAGTAGTTGAATCTTGATTGCCAAAATTAAGAGAGGGAAGAACTAGTATAGATAAGAATGCAATCATAGCAACTATGATTAGTATTGGAGTGTAGTTAAAATTTTTCTTTTTATTTACAACCAGTTTCTTTCCCTTATCTTTTACCATTTTTCAAGTCACCAGAAAATAAAAAAATTAATAGCTTAATTTTACGCCCTGTTCTTTGGTAAAGAATGAA
This sequence comes from Microcaldota archaeon, assembly GCA_964654575.1. GTDB lineage: Archaea > Micrarchaeota > Micrarchaeia > Anstonellales > Bilamarchaeaceae > Bilamarchaeum. The sequence goes on from CAZZKB010000088.1 coordinate 3,104, forward strand.
CGTAGGATCGAGTCGGCACTAAATAATCCTCCTTGGTTTTGTGAAAGAGGCACTTCACAAATTTTTATGTCGTCGTAATTGTTATAAGTCATGTTTGAAAGATTGGCAGCTTTCATAATTGCATCTCTCTTTGAGCCAAGTTCATCAACTAGACCGACCTTTTGAGCTTGTCTGCCACTAAGGATTCGACCATCAGCAACTTCATTGAACTTTGCTATATTTAGTCTGCTTCCTCGGTTAGTAATAACGACATTTCTAAATTCGCCATATATTTCATCGATCATAGATTGGACAATTGCTCTTTCATCTTCAGTCATATTTCGGTAGGGCGATCCGATATCCTTGTATTGACCAGATTTGATCGCAGTTGAATTGATACCCAATTTATCTAATAGACCACCCATTTGAGTAAAAGTAGCAATTACACCAATGCTTCCAGTAATTGCATCAGGATCTGATATTATGTAGTCAGTTCCAGTTGAAATGTAGTATGAACCTGAGGCAGAAACTTCTCGGAAATATGCAACTTTTGGCTTGTTTAATGATTTGACTGAATCGTAAATCTCTCTAGTTGCAACAACTGAACCACCAGGAGAATTCATAACAAATACAACTGATGACATATCAGGTCGACTGTTTAGAGATCTGATCGTGTTGGATATTTCTTCCGAACCAGGACTTCCACTTGAGAACAGAGTTGAAGGAACTCCGGAGGTTGAAATTTCTTGATCGATATTGACAACTCCAACGCATTTGCCAGCAAACGATTGGCCAAATGAGCTGAAAACAAAGAACAATATTATGACTACGACAAATGCACCGATCAAAACACCAGCAGTTCTAATTAGTCCGCCTTGTGTTTCTGATCTTTTTCTAAGAGTAGGATTCATAACTTGACTAATCCAAATATAAATATAAACCTTTTCGAGAGAAGATAGTATTAATGGCACAAATACTAGATTTACTTATTTTTTTGATACCGATTTATTTTGCAAATTCGGTGCCAGTAGTACTTGGCGGCGGAACACCACTTGACCTAGGAAGACAATTTAATGACGGTCAGAGGATGCTTGGTGAGGGCAAAACGATACGAGGATTTATTGCTGGAGTTCTTGCTGGAACAGTTATGGGCGGAGTTGCTGCAATATATTATCCACTTGGATTTTTTGCAAATCCGCAAGTTCAATTCTTTGCCGGTTTCGTACTTTCCTTTGGAACTATGAGCGGAGATGCGATTGGAAGTTTCGTAAAGAGACGATTTAAAGTCGGATCTGGTAGACCATTCATTCTTGATAGCATAGTTTTCATTATAGTTTCTTTGATTTTAGTTTA
>CAZZKB010000089.1:0-4410 GCA_964654575.1 Microcaldota archaeon
ACAGATTAAATAATTTTCTTTTAAATATTCTGAAATTGGTTTCATTTCTTTCTCTATCTTCAGAACTACGAGTTCGATTAAACATTCCGCGACCCATACCTCGAGATTCATTTCTAATTTGATTCATCCGGTCTCTCATTGCATCCATTTTATCAGAGCGCATATCGTGCATGATTGTCTTTATTTCTTCTGCAGCATTCTTTATGTCGCCCCAAATAGCACTTTTTGATTCGTCACCATATTGAGCATTGTTTAGTGCATCAAGTGCAGATTGAGCTGATTGTAAATAACCCTCTGCAGTAGAGATCTCAGAAGAGACGTTAGATGAAACGTTTGCTTGCTTTATTCGATCAAGCATTGCTGATAACATATTGATTTCAAATTTAGCTGCCAAATGGAAATCAGAACCATTGCCACAACGATCAAACATGCAATATTGTTTTGATGCAGCATGGATCATTTGAGTTGAATTTCCACTATTGATTGCATCTCTTAGAGGAGTGATAACATTTGATCTTGCTTCATCAAATAGAGACCTCATTGAGTGAACATCAATACCCTTTGATTCTAGATCATCAATCCGATGACCATAGGTTGCAAGAATTGAGTCATATGCATCAGCTTTTGCAAGTGCAAATGATCGCACAGCATCAACATGGCATGAATCATAAGTAGATTTTAATGAATCATACTGAGTTCGAAGTGATGCTCGAGACTCGTTAGATAGATTTGCAGAGTGTCTTGCAGTATTAAGTGCAGATCGTGCATCTTTAGAGTCCTTTTCATAAGTGTCTCTTAGATAGGATCTAAATGAACTTGTATCATTTGAATCTGCATAACCAGACAAAGTAGATGTATCAGAGTTTAGTTTATCCACATAGCTAGATAGATCTGCTGATGGACCTAATACACTAATGTATGATTGGATTACACCAGTATTGAATGCAGTCTTACAGTTGACATCAGCCATTGCCGCATCAATTTGACCATTTCTTAAAGTTCCGACACCTTGGCTTACTGCAAATACACTTGGTATTGCAAGAACCAAAAATGCCAAAACAACATAGTTTTTGTTTAACATTATTTATCACCGCGTATGCAAATTCATGCATAAGCAAGAAGTCTAAAGTGGAACGCTATATATATTTTGCGTGAAACAGATGTGGAACAAGCGGAACAATTGTCGAGATAAGAAATAAAAAATGTGTGGAACGATAGAAAGAAAAGTATTATTTTATCATGTCGCTTAAGCTGATTAAATTCCTAATCCCTTTCTGAGTCTTTTGTAATATACCTCGTCCTTCAAGAGAAGCGACACGCCGAGAGAGAGTTGCCTTAGGAATATGAGTATTTAGATTAAGATCTGCCTGAGTTGTAGACCTACCCTTTGAATGAATATATAGTACGATTTGTTTGTCGGTCTGATCAAGAGTCTTGAATACTGAGTTTTCTTCGATAGGATTGTTAATTGGAGCAACCTGTACTTCGCTAGTCTTTTCAGATGGAGGCGCTTGGATTATTGTCTGATGTTTTTTCTTATAATAGTAGATTAATCCACCAAGTATAACCAAAATGACAAATACAACTAGATAATAAGTTAAATCACCAGTAATACTATCTGAATCATCACTAGACTGATATGAAGATTTCATAGAGACGAGGTTTGGAGAAGTTAGATTAGTAACTGCCCATCCAAGCATAAGAGAATCACTGCTTTGTGATACTGCGCCATTAGAATAGTATAGAGTGGAATTTTTAGGAAGAAGAAGCTTGGAAGAAAAGTCTGAGATATTGGAGTTTGAACCAAATTCTAGATCATAAGACCATCTTGATCCATTCTTAGAAGTAAATGAATCTGAATCAAAGTCTAATTCTAGATAATCTGAAGGAATAGTAGTTCGAATAGTTGTTTTTCCATTTTCAAATGAGGATGTGTAATTTATCAATAAACCAGAACGGTCTCGAATTAATAAATAGGTCAATTGACCATTCAATGAAATTAACATTGGAGTAGTAGAGTGTGATCTGAGGATTAGATTGGATTGAGTTTGACCAGATGATGAAACAGTCGATGCCAAATCGGCTGAGATCGAAAACGATAGAGCAGTTAGTAATACTATGAATAATGCAATTTTTTGCATAAATAAGAGAAGGAGGCAATATATTTATTTCTCTCTCTTTGTCTTTTTCTTAAGCAATATCGCAGCAATACGCTTAGAGAGGGCAGTTTTCTGATTTTCCCGGATTCTTTTGTGATCTGATTTTCTCTCTTCGATTGTACGAGCAACTCGTTTATCATCTGCTTTTATAGTTCGCCGCGTGGTCTTAGATATAGGCATCGAGGGCATTTGATGTGTATTAGTACGTCTTAATTTATCACGAACATATTGACCATCCAGTTTAGATTGTTTGATTTTCTGCTGTTTTGGTCTCGAAATCTCTTGAGAGCTATTATGCGGAGCATTTTGTATTCGAGCCCTTCTTTTAGGAATAAGGTTTGGTTTTTGTACTAATGAAGGTTTCTTTTGTTCTTTTGAATGTTTAGTTTTTTGTCTTAAAGACGGCACAATTGAATTTGATCGAATCTTAGTTGGAGCAAATACTTTTCGTTTCTTTGCTCTAGTTGATTTTGGTTTTTTAGAAGTGACATTTTGACCATTGGAAGATGAAATAATTTCAGATTTAGAAATATCTTTTGCAGGTGCTTCAGCATCCTTAGCTAAGAAGAAAAGCTTTCGACCGCTGCCAATCATGTGTGATGGAAGAGGAGCAATTGAGACTGAAGGCTTTGGAGCAGATGAAATAAGAATCCGATCTTGGTCAGACGCGATAGGAATGACAACTGGTTTTTGCGCAGTGCTTTTTGGCGAAACTATTTTTTCAGAAAGTGTAACAGCGGACAATGCAAGCGTTTCCGAAGACGGAATTGATTTTGTAATGATTATACTTGATGAATGGGGAGGTGAGGGTGGAGGCGGGTCTTTTGAGGTAGACGAATCGGAACTTTCGATTGGTTTTTCAACTTTTATTGGAGGGACAACTTGAGTGTCGAGTTTTTCTTGTTTCGAATCTGGAGCAATTGCAGAAAGTCCCAAATCAACTAAGCCAAGGAATCTTTGAGCCTGTGCATCTGCTACTTGCATTGCAGCATAAAGCATTGATGAGAGTAGACCGTTTTGAGCAGTTGAATTGCTTGATGTAGAAATTGTTTCAGGAATTGAAGGTCGGTCAGATTGAGAGGGGTTTTGCATTTCGATTGGCAATGTTTGAGCATTAGATTTAGAAAAGCCCAAAATAGATTGTTCGGTAGTTGCTAAGTTAGATGGAGAAGGAGCCAATGGGTTATCTAGAGTCGTTTGAAGATCTTGGACTAATATTGATTGCTGTGCTTGAGAGATTGATGAATCTGAATAATATGGAAGCGCAAAGACATCCTTTCGATTATCGGCTAGTTTAAGCTGTTGAGTAGCGTTAAGAACCCCAGAGGCTTTTTCAACAAGCGAATCAATGTAATCTCGATCGGCCTTATTTGTAGACAATTTGTTTAATTCGTTTAATTGCCATGATAGCGCATGAAGAAGACCATTTTCCTTAGCAAAATATTCTAATTCATCGGCAGCCTCACGATTTGTCATAAGGCCTGCTTTGACATATTTTTCTAATTCAAGACGTTTATCACGAACAAGATTTGACTTTGAACCAGCACCAGGACAAATAGGCTCTTGTTTTCTTAGATTGATAATAGAATTGAGATCAGGTAGAGAAGGTGGTCTTACTTCGACACCTCTCCTAGCACGAATTCGCTCTGATTCACCCATAATAATTTGACCTCAAGTTCAATTTTCCCAATCTTTAATAGCCCTATGTTTAGAATATTAGAATAAAACGATAAAAACCTAGAGGTAAGAAAATGGATTTCAAAAAACCAGCATTCACAAAAATTTCTGATTACATTTGGCAAATTGAAAAAGACTACAAAGAAGGAATGCGAGTACCGGCTCGAATTTACGCCAGCGAAAACCTAGTTAATCAGATGGACTTGCATGTTTATGACCAGATAACAAACGTCGCAACGCTGCCAGGAATTGTAAATCATGCAATGTGTATGCCAGATGGGCACTCCGGATACGGATTTCCAATTGGCGGAGTTGCCGCGATGGACATTAACGATGGGGGAGTCATAAGCCCAGGCGGAATTGGATTTGATATTAACTGTGGAATGAGGCTTCTGACAACAAATCTTACAATCAGAGATGTGACCCCAAAACTTCCAGAACTGGTTGAAAAACTATTTAAGAGAGTGCCAGCTGGTGTTGGGAGTAGCGGTTTTGTAAAATTGGACAAGAACACATTTAGAAAAGTAGTTGAAGAAGGAGGCGAGTGGTGCGTTCAAAACGGTTATGGATGGGA
>CAZZKB010000090.1:0-4365 GCA_964654575.1 Microcaldota archaeon
AAGTTCGAACCATTTCGAACTAAAGTCAATTTGTAGTTTCCAGCCTGATTTAACTTAAGTGCAACCTTACCACTTGAATCTACAAGCAAGTTTGAAGACTTGCCATCTGGTGCTTGTACTCGCACTGAACAATCACTGCAGGAACCAACTTCAAATGTCAAGCTGCTTCCTACACTGCCCGAATTTGGACCGCTAAATGTTGGAGCTGGCGCCGAAGTCGAATTATCCACAGTAGGACTTGGAGTCACTACAGGAGTAGAGTTTGTCGGAACAGTAGGAGTAACTGTAGTATTTGTATGTATCGGAGTAGTATTAGCTGGAGGTGCTATGACAACTGGTGGAGTTGGAACAATTCCAGTGCAAGTGCACGAATTAAGTGTATAGACATTATCTACCGCACCATAACTAGTTCGATCCGCATAAACATGAACTCGCTGTCCGCAGGCAACGAAAGTTACGTTACCACTTGAGTCAGTTACACCAGAAAATATATCCGCACTCGAATAATCGTTAATAACGTGGATATTAACTTCTGGAATACCAACTGAGATAGTGTTGTTATTACAAGAAGATGTAAAAGACATAGAAAACCTTCTTGTAGGGGCACTGCCACCACCATCGACTGAAGTCGGAGGTGGTGTGTACGCCGAAACGACTAAGACCAATAAAGCCAATACTAGTATAATCTTTCGCATGTATATATACTAAACAGCTAGATTAATATATAGAAGATAAACTACGATTAATTATCAAATTTTGAGCTGATCATATGACTAAAATAAGATGCGCAGTTGTCGGAGTCGGAAACTGTTTTGCCGGTTTAGTTCAAGGTGTCGAATACTACAAGCAGCATCCAGAGCAGCAAGTAACTGGAGTTATGCATCCAATCATGGGCGGATATTCAATACATGACCTGGATTTTGTAGCTGCATTTGATGTCGATTCGAAAAAAGTTGGAAAATCACTAAATCAGGCAGTTTATTCACCACCAAACAAAGTCAGGTGGGTTGAGCATCTAAGTAGTATGAGCAGTGTTATCGTCGGACAGGGACCAAGATTAGATGGAGTAGGAAGTTACGTCAATAAGGTCGTTAGTCCGATTGCTGACCGGCCTCTTGAGGAACTAAAAAAAGAAATAATTAAAGAGCTCAAAGACAGAAAAGTCGAAATACTTGTTTCATATTTACCAGTTGGTTCAGACAACGCCACAAAATTCTGGGCCCAGGTGTGTTTAGATGCAAAAGTTGCATTTGTCAACTGCATGCCTTCATTTATTGCATCAGAGCCAGAGTGGGCTGAAAAATTCAAAAAAGCAGGAATACCAATTATCGGGGACGACATCAAAGGGCAAGTTGGAGCGACGATAGTTCACCGAACTCTTGCAAAATTATGCGATGATCGGGGAACGAAAGTTGAGCGCACATACCAAATTAATGTTGGTGGAAATACGGATTTCCTTTCAATGAAAGAGCAAGAGAGATTGCAATCAAAGAAGATATCCAAAACTGAGTCAGTTCAATCTCAGCTTTCACAAAGACTGCCTGATGAAAACATATATGTTGGTCCATCAGATTTTATCCCATTTTTAGGAAACACAAAACTGATGTTCATGCGAATTGAAGGTCGTATGTGGGCAAATGTTCCATACAATATGGAAGTAAGATTAGAAGTTGATGATAAAGCCAATTCAGCTGGAATCGTAATTGATGCTATAAGATACTGTAAAATAGCATTAGATCGGAAGATGGCCGGGCCATTAATTGGCCCAAGTGCCTGGCTTATGAAACACCCGCCAGAACAATTTAGCGATCCAGTAGCAAGAAAAATGGCTGAAGAATTTCTTAAATAGTCGGCAATAATGTTTATAAATGGTCTTAGATATAGATCATTGACATGACACATATTGCCACATATAGAGGCCCCACTAGAAAAACAAACGATTGGGTACGACCAGGGGAACAGTTACGCAGAGAAGTCGAAAAATTTTCAGGAGTTATGCCACCAGAAGTAGTAAAACCAACTTGTGCTCTTGAACTAGATGGCAATATAATTAGAGTAAGTGGACGAGATCTTTCTGTAAGTAGAGCAGGATCTGAGATTCATATTTTAGAAAGAAAGTTTGGCGAAAATGGGACAGTTAGAATCGCAAGATACCAAGAATTAGCAATGCCGATTTTACCAGATCGAGTCGCAAGAAAAATAGTAGAGTGGCAAATGTGTGGATCAATTTCAAAAGATAGTGGAGTGTTTAAGCTTTTGGTAGATTATAGTATGAGCCTAAATGGGGCACACTTTCGAGTTCGTGGTTTTAGAGCTACTTCCGTAAAGGGAATAAGTGATGATGAAGAAAGATTGACTCTGTACGTTCTTGCCAATAGACACAGGCCTAATTTGAGATTAGATAGGGAATATGTGTACGAGTTTGAGACTGAGCCTTCAGAAGCTAGAAAGGCAAGGTTGGATAGACTAAAACTCGACACAATAAATGCTAAAAGTGCACCAAAACCAATCAACATGGACGGAATTAGTACCAACATGTTCGAATTCGAAGACGTCTTAATTGGATGCTAAGTAAAAGTAAAAACAGATGGGAATCCTTGGAATACTAGCAGCAATTGTATATTTGGTCGCATTTACCAGATATGTTTATGCGATGCTAAAAGCAGGCAATAGACCAAATCGAGCGACATGGCTTATTTGGGCTCTTTTGGGTTTTGTTCTTCTAGGCAGCTATTATGCATCTGGAGCAAGAGACACACTGCCTCTTTTATTAGTCAATCAAATTGGAATGATTAGCGTATTTCTTCTCTCGCTTAAGTATGGCCAAGGAGGGGTCGATAAATTCGATGTCGCATGTTTACTTGGAGCAGCAGGTTCACTTCTTAGTTGGGCAATAACTAACAATCCAGTATATGCTCTGATGCTTGGAATCACCACTGATTTTATAGGTGCCCTTCCAACAATTAAGAAAGCCATGACTAAAGAGCCAAATGAAGACAAGCTGACATGGATTCTATTTCTTATTGGAAATGGAATTAACTTTCTTGGTTCAGACATGAGCAGCTTTTCAAATTATATTTATCCGCTATATATGACTTTGTTGTGTCTTTTGATTTTCTGCCTCTTAGTCAAAAACAAGCATGCTGAAAAATGAATATTTTTATCTTTAGTTATCTAATGTATAGTCATTATGCTTATTTTTAGAGATGTCTGCGAAGTTTTCAAGAAAATCGAGTCTAAGAGCGGCAGACTTGAAATGACAGAAATTCTAGCCGAATTGTTTAAGCAAACTGACGAGCAGGAAATTGGAAAATTAGTTTATATGATACAAGGAATCCTTGCTCCACCATACGAATCGATTGATTTGGGGCTAGGAGAAAAATTTGCAATTGCTGCAATTGCCGCAGCAGCTGGATATAGCAAGGCAGAAGTTGAAAAGAACTTCAAAAAGAGTGGAGACCTTGGAGACACTGCAAAGGAGTTACTAGAAAAGAAAAAGCAACTCTCACTTTCAGTTAGTGAAATGAGTCTTGAGTACGTCTTCGATGGAATGGTAAAAATTGCAAAAGCAAGCGGCAGCGGCAGTCAGGAGCACAAGATAAAGACACTAGTTGAACTTCTTAACAACGCAACACCAATTGAGGCAGTTTACATTGTACGATTTGTGATCGGCAGCCTCAGACTTGGAGTTGGAGACCCGACAATAATTGATGCACTTTCAGTTAGCTCAACTGGTGAGCGGAGCCTTCGAGAACCACTTGAGTACGCATATAATGTTTGTTCTGATTTGGGTCATGTTGCAAAAGTTTTTTTCAAAACACCTCAAAAAATACACAATTTTAAGATGGAACCTCTTCGGCCGCTGATGCCTGCTTTAGCAGAGCGAGAAAACACACCTAAAGAGATAGTTAAACGATTAGGCAGATGCGCAGTTGAAATGAAGTACGATGGATTTAGATTGCAGTGTCACAAGAGCGGCAAAATGTTGAAATATACTCTCGAAAGCTGGAAAAAATGACTCACATGTTTCCTGATGTCGTTGCAGAAGTTCGCAAAATGCCGCAGAAGGAAATAATATTTGAAGGCGAAGCACTTGCATATAGTAAGCAGAGTGGCAAGTTCTTACCATTCCAGCAGACAATTCAGCGCAGAAGAAAGCATGGAATCGAAAGTGCATCAAACGACTTTCCGCTTCATATATTCGTGTTTGACTTGCTCTTTGTAGATGGTCAAGACATAAGCCAGAAAGAATATCGTAAAAGAAGAGAAATGATAGAAGAGCTGTTTACTGGTGAAATGATTGGCCCAAGCAAATGCCACATAGCCGAGAACGAAAACGAACTTGAAAAAATGTTTGAAGACTCG